>CAZUQY010000389.1:0-3317 GCA_964622935.1 uncultured Bacteroidales bacterium
CATTTTAGATTGAACCTTATTTTGTAGCTTAGCACATCAAAATAAATTTAACCCAGAAGTGAAAGTGTTGTGCAAATGTTTGAAAAATTTGAATATTTAAAGCAAAAACACTCTGGGATAAATAAAAATTTAATAAAAGATTATGTTAGTTGGCTAAATAATAATGAGGACCTTACTGGCGGAGAAAAAGCATACAAGTATGTTGATGATTTAGGTCAAATATATCGTTTGGTAGCAATGGGAGCTCCAGAAAAGAGAACACATGATAAGTATTTTATTCCATTAATTCATCCAGTTACAAGAAAACCATGTCCTGTACCATCAAATGGTTGGTCTCGCACACCAGAAAACATGAATAATATGATAACAAAAGGTCTTATTATTTTTGGGAAGGATGAAAAGTCTCAGCCTCAAAAGAAAGTAAATTTAAAATATGAGAAGCAGATTTCTTCAGTAATTAGGGAAGGTAAGAGCGGGAAATCATTTTTAGATCATTTAGGAGTAACATTTCCATATTCACATCCAGTTTCTTTGTATGATAAACTTCTGTCATCAAATAATTCGAAACTAGTTCTTGATTATTTTGCAGGCAGTGGAACTACAGCCCATTCCGTTATTAACTTAAATAGAGAAGATAACGGCAATAGAAAGTACATCTTAATCGAAATGGGCGAATACTTTGATGAAGTTACAAAACCACGTATTCAAAAAGTAATTTATAGTAAAGACTGGAAAGATGGCAAGCCTGTTTCAAGAGAAGGAAGTAGTCATTGTTTTAAATACATTCGATTAGAAAGTTACGAGGATACATTAAATAATCTTGAATTGAAGCGTGATGGTGAAAAACAAAGTTCGCTTGATTTTAGCGAGCAGTTTAAGGAAGATTATATGCTATCATATATGTTAGATGTCGAAACGAATGGTAGTGCATCGTTATTAAACACAGAGTGGTTTACTAATCCTTTTGATTATAAATTAAAAGTTATCCGAAACAACGAAACTCAAACCGTAAATGTTGATTTACCTGAAACATTTAATTATTTAATTGGGCTTGTAGTAGAAAGTATTGATGTATTGCAGGGATTTAAAGTTATTATTGGAAAGAATTTGCAAAATGAGAAAATCCTTATAATCTGGAGAAATACTCAAGAAAAAAATAACAAAGCACTGGATGATTTTTTCTTAAAACAGCAATACAATACTCGTGATAACGAGTTTGACCGTATTTATGTAAATGGCGATAACAATCTAGAAAACCTCAAAATGAGTGATGAAAAATGGAAGGTAATATTGATTGAGGAAGAATTAAAAAAACGAATGTTTGATGTAAAAGAATTTTAATCCTTTAAATATGAGCAATTTAGATTATATAGGCACAAGATGGTACAAATGTGACTTTCATTTACATACTCCAGCAAGTAACTGCTTTGAGCAAGAAGATGTTACGCCAGAAATTTGGGTAGATACAGCAATTGAGAAAGGTTTGAAGTGTGTAGCTGTCACAGATCATAACACTGGTGCTTGGATAGATTCCATAAAAGAGTGCGCAAAAGATAAAGGATTAACTGTTTTTCCTGGTGTTGAATTAACTTGTAGCGATGCAAAAGTTCATCTGCTTATATTGTTTGATACTGATAAGACTTCACAAGACATTGAAGATTTCTTAATAAATCTGAATATTAGTAGAGCTAATTTTGGTACAGAAAATGCACATTGTAATTTAAACCTTGAAGCAATAGCAGATAAGGCAAAAGAAAAGAATGCCTTAATAATAGCTTCTCATATTGACGATTTTAACAGTCTGAGTAATGTCGCTCATAAAACAAGAAATGATTTTCTCAATAAGGAAGTAGTTGTTGGTGTACAAGTTATACATCCTGAATTTATTGTTATTGATGGAGAATACAAAGCAGAAGAGGTAAAAGAAATAATTGATGGGAGATTTGGAAAATCTATTGACGCAGGCGATATAAAAGATTGGAGAGAAACAGTAATATTAACTCAACAGAATAATATTCCCTTACTGACATTTTCTGACAATCCGATAGAAAAAGGAAGTGGAAAACATGGACTGTGGGGAATTGGTGAAAGATATAGTTGGGTAAAAATGGATATAAATCCTTCTTTAGAGAGTTTAAGACAAGCCTTATTATTACATAATTTTAGAATAAGAAACGACTTTGATTATAAAGAGAATCAGCAACCTTTTAAAACGCCTGTACTTTGGATAAAAAGCATTGAAATTTCAAATACTGAAGTTACTGGAAGTGAAACACCGCTGAAAGTTAGTTTCAGTCCACAGATGACTACAATTATAGGTGGACGTGGAAGTGGCAAGTCAAGTGTGCTACGTTTTATAAGAGGTTTGTTTCAGAATAAAATTGTCGAATTAGAGAATTTAGAAGATATAAGTAAAGATTTCTTACGATTCTTTCAAGTCAAAGACAAAAGGGGTTCAGGAGTGTTAAAACCAGCTGCTATCATAACAGTTGAGTTTATAAGAAATGGAATATCTCATATTATTGAATATTTGCAGGAAAATGCGAGAACTTCAAAAATAACTACAAAAAGATTTGATGAGCTTTCAGGTGAATATAAAGAAATACATGATGATAATTATTTAGATTTTTTTGAATTTGATATATTTTCTCAAAAACAAATATATGAGATTTCGACAAAAACTAATTCACTAAGAAATCGAATAGATGACATTGTCCCTGAAATAACTGACATAAAAAATGACTTGTCAAAAAGAATGAAGTCTTATATTACTAAATCATCTTCGATAAGAGAAATTGAGGAAAACATTAGCGGCAAAGGAAAACTTGAAACTGAAATTAAGGACATTGAGGATCGGATTAAAACTTTCAAAGAAAGTGGAGTAAATGATATTATCAAATCGAGACAAAATTTTGAAAAAGATACCACAATCCTTGAAAACTACAGAAAAAACATCATAGAATTTAAAGAATATTTGGAACAAATATACGTAAATATTGAATTTCCTGAATTTCCTTTAGTTGATATACAAGAAGAATACAAAGAAGAAATTGAGATAATTCAAAAAGAATCTGATGGTAGAATAAATGCTGTAAAAGAAGGTATTCAGAAGCATATTGAGGATGTACAATTAATTCATGACGAATATGAAGAAAAAATCAATCAAACAAAATGGGTCAAGGATGATATGATCTCAAAAGGAACTTTAGAAGAAAAGAAAAACGAATTAGCAGATAAAGGTATTACCGACTTAGAAGAGATTGAAAAAGAGATCAAAGACGTTGAAAAAAAGAAGACTGAGTTAAAAGTCATTGAGA
>CAZUQY010000390.1:0-3306 GCA_964622935.1 uncultured Bacteroidales bacterium
ATTTTCACCAATTGATGTTCATGAATATCGAATAGATGCAAAAACTGTGGTTATTGATGTTTCATATATCATTAGTGAAGAAAACAAAAAATGTTTAAAGTCTCACAATATTAAAAGAACAGGTTATGATGATTTGGAATATGATATTCCTGAACCTCTTGAAAAGTATTTATATAATTTAATTGATACAATAATGATAAATCGTCCAAGATATCAATATAAAATCACGGTAGATATTGTCGGTTCAGCAGATATTGCAAAGATTTCAAATAACGGAGAGATTTATTCTGGATATGAAAACTATTATAATAGTCCAAATATGAATCAGAATTATTATAGGGTAATTTCTGATTATAATGACAAATCAGATTATGGGGAAAGAGCTAGCAAAGTAATAAACAAAAATTACCCAACATCAATTATTTTCAACAAAGGAATAACAAAAATTACTGATAATTATCAACTTGCTTATTTAAGAGCTTATCCAATAAAAGAAATATTTGAAAATAAACTTACAAAAACAGCGCAAATATTTATCATGGAATCACCTGCAAGAGGCGCTGAATATAGAAAAATAGAAATACATATTATTCTCAATGATATTATTAATATGGATGAAAGTAATGAACGTGTAAATGATTGGTACAGTAAGATTATATATAATAGAAATAATTCCGTAATTCAAGAATAGAACAGAAATTTAAGTAGTTTATGAATGTAAAAAATAAAAATTTAGTAATCGTCAGGGGTATAAATGATGATTGGTTTGCAGAGAACTTTAGTAAATTGGTAATATATTATGGAGGCGTACCTCAAGCAGTACCAGTTGAAGATGCATTTTATGTAGGATTATATCTTGAAGCCCCTGTGTCAAAAATCTCTCATATTGGTATTGTCGAGTCAATTGAACGTGGAAAAGATTGGGCTAATTTCAAATTGAAATGTATTATTAAACTGGACAATCCAATAAATCCAGGGCATCCAATTCGAAAACATGAAAACTGGACACTTAAAAGATTAAAATTGGACCCTATTGAGGTAGATAAATTAAGAATACAAATTTCAAACATTTAGCATGAACAATCAAAAGCATAAAAAAAATAGACATAATTGATGGACTTCTGTATCAGAAATGACCTAGTTTATGAATAATATAGGGTTTTATTAAAACAGTCTCCTATCAGTTTCAACAGTTACAAATACCCATACCTCTCCTTAGCCTCTTTCACATGTTTTTCTTTAGTCAATTGATCCATTCGAGCTGGAGGGTTTATTCCCATTTGTCTGTGGTGCCAGATGTTTTGAGAACACCTGGTAGAACAAGCAAAAGAATTAACTCTATTGCTCTCATATGGAGAACCACACATCCAACATATTTTCAAGTACCTGGTACGTCTTATATCAATAATTCGTGGAGCATCTCCAATTGTTTGATTGTAGCTGCGTTTTTGGTTTTCAATTTTTACACCAATAATATTGCTGGTGTACAGATCCTTTTTCGATAAAATTATTGCCATTTTTTGTTTTTTTATAAAAATAGGAATAATAGAAATTATGATTTCTGTTAAAAATAAGTAAGCTTGATTATAGCATGTTAATTTCATCTTGTCTTGTCCTAAAATAGCTTTACACGAAAAAACAGTATTAATATGAAATTAAAGAAAGAAAAAGCTATTAGGATAAATAAAAATGGCTTAAGATATGTTGTTCAACCAGAGCATATAAAACAACAAGCTGTAAAAGAATTAGATGAAGGCAAGCTAACGGTAAAAGAAGCTATGGCAAAGTATGAAGTTTTAACCCGAACTGCAATAATGTCATGGCTAAAAACCTACTCTATTCATAAGGAATTGTATTTACGACCTCGCTTTTCAACAGATGCCCAGAGAAGGCAAGCTGTTTTAGACATTACTGCTGGGGCAATAACAGTAGAAGAAGCTTGCAAGCAATATAACAAATCAATAAACACAATAAAATCTTGGGTTAGTCGATACGCAAACAGCGCTATATTAGCTAATAAAATAGATAATATGGATAATAAGTCAAGTTGCGAAAGTGATATTGTCAAGAATCTAGAAAAAGCTTTAAAAGAAGCTAGATTAAAAATAAGTGGTTTAGAGACACTTATTGACATTACAGAGCAGGAATATAAATTTGATATTAGAAAAAAGTTTGGCACCGAGCAGTTCAAGTAATGCGAAAGCGTTATCCAGGAGAGAACGTAAGACTCCTATGTGACCTGTTCGGTAAAAGTCGAAATGCGTATTACGATAAGTCGAGGTTTATTTCAAAACAAATAAATAATGAAATTATAGTTTTAGACTTAGTAAAAATGTTTAGGAATGAAATGCCAAGAATTGGGACCCGTAAGCTGTATCACTTATTGCAACCAATACTTGAAGATCAACAAATAAAAATGGGTAGAGATGCATTACATAACTTGTTGTTAGATCATAAAATGATTGTTCGTAAAAAAAAGAAATATGTACGAACAACCAATTCAAATCATTGGTTAAGAAAGTATCCAAACTTAATAACTGATTTCACCGCTAATGAAGCAGAGCAATTGTGGGTTAGCGATATAACATATTTAAGAATAATCAATAAGTTTAGTTATTTATCATTAATAACAGACGCTTATTCACGCAAGATTATTGGGTATTATTTGAGTCAAAGATTGGATCATACAGGTTGCTTAAGAGCCTTAGAAATGGCTCTATCAGCTCGTCACAATGAGAACTCATGTTTGATTCACCACTCTGACCGGGGTGTGCAGTACTGTAGTGAGAACTATGTGCGAACACTAAAGTCATCAAATATTTCCATAAGCATGACTGAAAGTGGATCTCCATATGAAAACGCCCAGGCTGAACGAATAAATGGCATACTAAAATCAGAATTTGGTTTAGATCAAATATTCACAAGTCATACAAATGCGACTAAGCAGGTTTATAATAGTATAAATGTTTATAATGAAAAACGACCTCATTCTAGTTGTGATTATTTAACACCATCTGAAGCTCATTACAATGTAGGAGAACTAAATAAAAGATGGAAAAATTACCCATATAAAAAGAATCAAATAGAAATAATATGACAAAGATGAGACTATATATTTTTTTGAAACCTCCTTAAGCGGTAAAGCTATTTTAGGACAATAAAATTAACATGTAAAGTTATTTCAGGACTAATAATTATATTTGTAAAGTTATT
The DNA here is from genome assembly GCA_964622935.1 of uncultured Bacteroidales bacterium. Lineage (GTDB taxonomy): Bacteria > Bacteroidota > Bacteroidia > Bacteroidales > ML635J-15 > Bact-19. Next base: position 3,214 of record CAZUQY010000390.1, read on the forward strand.
TTAGTAAAACAATCAAAAAATGTAAAGTAATTTCAGGATGTCTTGTCCTAAAATAGCTTTACACGAAAAAACAGTATTAATATGAAATTAAAG
>CAZUQY010000391.1:0-3295 GCA_964622935.1 uncultured Bacteroidales bacterium
TTTGCGATAAAATTTAAAAACAAAATCTAAAAATTTGGCTTCGTGGGAACTTTGAAAAGGTAATTTCTATTCCTATTCCACACTCCACATAGCCGCAACCGTTATCGCCAATGCTAAAAGCATTTCAATCATTGTAAATAGTTTTCGAAAAACTATACACTTTGTGCTTCTTCTGTAAAGATTTTGTTGTTTTCTTTACACAAACAATTATCTTTGTAAAGAATTTATAATAAACTATACATATGATTTCTTGGAAATTAGAAAAACTGCCACTATCATTTGATTTTGAAACAAAAAAAGTTTTAAAGGCATTGCCATCAGCTCATTTTGCTTTAGCTGAACTAAAAGGTATTGCTGCGTCTATTCCAAATCAGAATATACTGATAAACACATTAGGACTACAAGAAGCTAAAGACAGTTCCGCAATTGAGAACATAATAACGACACATGATGATTTATACAAGTCTGAATTAAATCTAGACAATTTCAAATCTCTGGATGCAAAAGAAGTTCAAAATTACATCTCCGCTCTAAAGAAGGGATTTGAGCTAATATTAGAAAGAGGATTACTCACAAACAAAGTTATACTCCAGATACAAGAAGCTCTAGAAGACAATAAAGCTGGATTTAGAAAATTACCTGGCACTGCGTTGAAGAATGCAACTACAGGAGAAACTATCTATACTCCTCCTCAAAACTATGACGACATAATGGATTTGATGGCAAATTTGGAGCAATACATAAACGACTCAGAGCTTCAAGACATTGACCCTTTAATTAAAATGGCTATTATCCATTTTCAATTTGAAAGTATTCACCCATTTTATGATGGCAATGGAAGAACAGGAAGAATCATTAATATTTTATATTTGATTCTTGAAAACCTACAATCATTACCAATTTTGTACTTAAGTAATTACATCATAAAACACAAGGCTGATTACTATAAATATTTACAGAAAGTTCGTGATGAAAACTTATGGGAAGAATGGGTACTATTTATAATAAAAGGTGTTGAAGAAACAGCAAAAGAAACAACAAAATTGATTCTCGGAATTAAAGATTTAATGCAAGTATCAAAACATCAACTAAGGAATAATTATAAATTCTACAGTCAAGATTTACTTAATAACTTATTTAAGCATCCTTATACAAAGATTGAATTTATAGTCCAAGACTTAGGCGTTTCTAGACTAACTGCTGCCAACTATTTGAACAAATTGGCAGAAGACGGAATTTTAAGAAAAGAAAGATTGGGTACAGGAAATTATTACATTAATCTCGCACTAATTGACTTACTAACTAGAAGATAAAAAGCAAAGGCGATAGCAACACCTATATGTAATGTGGAAATTCGCCTGCAACCGTTCGTGCAGAGCGCTTCCGAACACCGCCAAATTTTTTGATTTGGCTTTAACTACAAAATTTAAAAACAAAATCTAAAAATTTGGCTTCGTGGGAACTCTGATAAGGTAATTTCTATTCCTATTCCACACTCCACATAGCCGCAACCGTTAGAAACAATGGAAAAACGCACACAATCGATTAATATAGACATATATACTACAATATAATATGAAAAATAAATACATAATACTATGGTTCGTTCTTTCAACAATTTTTGTTTTAAAGATATCTGCACAAGAGATATTATGGCAAAATAACTACGGAGGTTCTGAAGCTGATTTTGCTAATTCAATAATTTGCACTAATGATAATGGATATATTATAATTGGAACAACATCTTCAGAAGATGCAGATATTGAAAATTATCATGGATTTGGTGATGTACTAGTAATAAAAACAGACTCGTCAGGAATTGTTGAATGGCAAAAAGCTTACGGAGGTACTTCTTCTGAACAAGCCCACTCAATATGTCAAACAAATGATGAAGGATTCATTTTTACGGGATTCACATATTCATCAGATGGTGACATTACTTATACTCATAATTCAATATCTCCAATAAGGGATGATTTTTGGGTAGTTAAGTTAAATCCTTTGGGTGATATTCAATGGCAAAAATGCATTGGCGGTAGTGGATTTGATGCCGGTTACTCAATAGTTCAAGCACATAATAATGGTTATATCGTTGTTGGTGAGTCAAGATCATCAGATGGAGATATTCCATATTCATTAGGGTCAACAGACGGTATTGTCGCAAAACTAAGCCTATCTGGTGATATCGAGTGGATTAAAGTAATTGGTGGTTCATTTGCAGATCATATTTATAGCATTGTACTAACATCGGATGGGGGATATATTCTTGCCGGTTCAACTGAATCAAATGATGGCAATATTTCTACAAACAATGGAGGTTTTGACGCATGGATAGTAAAATTAGATTCTCTTGGAAATATTCAATGGGAAGAAACATATGGGGGAACTAAGAATGACGGTGCTGAATATATTTCCCAAACTTATGATAAAGGATATATTATCACAGGAGAAGCATCATCAAATGATGGAGATGTTATTGGGTATCACGACTCTGAATACACTGATATCTGGATTCTTAAATTAGATTCAATTGGAACTCTTATGTGGCAAAAATGCTTAGGAGGCTCTAGTGCTGATTGGGGAAATTCAATAATTCAGTCTGAGGACTCAGCCTACATTGTTGCAGGTTATTCCCATTCATCTGATGGAGATGTTTCTTTTAGTCATGGTGCTCAAGATTATTGGATTGTGAAACTTGATTCTGTTGGATATTTACAATGGGAAAAGACATTTGGTGGTGACTCCACAGATGTTGCTACCGCAATTGTGCAAAACACAAATAATGATTATATAATTACTGGTTATTCCATGTCAAATAATGACGATATAACTAATAACCTAGGAGGGGCTGACATTTGGACAATTTGTATATCATCAGAAACTGGAATTATTGAAAATGAAAAGAAAATAGAGCATAGAATATATCCTAATCCTGCAACAGACTGGCTGTATTTTGACTCTTGGCATAATTCTTATGTTGAAATTTATTCCATCAAAGGGCAACTAATAAAGACCATTACCAGTGATGAAACAAAAGTTGAAATAAACTTACAAGATTTATCACCAGGGACTTATTTTATTAAAATTGTCAATGATAATGGTAGAACCATACAAAAACTTATTAAACAATAAAATCCACAGTTTCTAACAACACCTATATGTAATGTGGAAATTCGTCTGCAATCGTTCGTGCAGAACGCTTCCGCACACCGCCAAATTTTTACATTTGGCTTTTGCGATAAAATTTAAAAACAAAATCTAAAAATTTGGCTTCGTGGGAACTTTGAAAAGGTAA
>CAZUQY010000392.1:0-3295 GCA_964622935.1 uncultured Bacteroidales bacterium
AAATCAATGCTTAATCAAGATCAAATGGGAGCATACGAATCAATGAAAATTGAGTATACTTTCGAAAACTTACAGTATCCTCCAAAAATGACAGAAGGAATGAGTTTGACAGACGGATTTGTCGAAGCTGTTGTTATGAATGAAGGAATTAAGATGGTGACAATGAGAGTAGATATAAAAGACTCTAAAGTTGAAGCATTGGAGTCAATTACAGTTCCTGCAGGAACATACGATGCTGCAAAAATTAACCAGACAATTGTTTCAAAAACTGGTTTTATGACAATTCAAATACAAAGTATTCAATGGATGGTTAGTGGAATTGGTGCTGTTAGAACAGAATCTTATAATAAGAAAGGCAAACTTATGGGGTATTCTGTGATTTCAAGTATTGAGTAGATAAATAACTACAAGAAGAATAGCCCTGCCAAGTATCTGGTGGGGCTATTTGTTTGTAATTAGTATGATTATATAGTTTGATTAGCATTATATATACTCAATTCTTCTAGTTTTGTATTGTAATTATCAGTATATTTGTTTGCATTGTTTTTAGTAATTAAATCTTTTGTCATGAAAAAACCTGTAATTTCCTTGCTATTACTTTTATTTACATTTGTGTTATCTGCACAAATAAGTATAGAGATGACTAATGAAATATCTCTAAAAAAGAAAAATTCAGAGACAATTGTGAAAAATGCGAAGACTACACCAGTTTGGGAAGTTACTTTCGAAGAAGAAACGCCTGTATGGACTTTTGGGACAGATGTCGGGACTAAACTTTGGTCAGTTTCAGATACTACCCCAAGTTATGGTTGGACAAATGTCGGTGTTGAAACTTCTCCGCTTTGGATATATATGGGATACAAATATGTAAATGAATATTCCGAATCAGAAAATAATTTTGCATGGGTTGATGGTATTTCTGATATGTTGGAAATATTTCCGATGGAAGTTTTTAGTACTTATATTCAATTTGATGAAATAGATTTGACTGAGGTTGATAATCCAAAATTAATTTTTTATCAGAATTACAAAGCTTTAGGAGATGCTCATACTTATGTAGATTTTAGTGTAGATGGAGGTGTGACTTGGACAAGTATGGAAGTTAATGAAAGTGTTGGTGAACAATCTTATGGTGAAGATTTGTTTGAAGCTTTAATTACACCATATGCTGCAAATGAGATTAATGTTAGTATTAGGTTTAGATGGGAATCTACCAGTGCATCAAATGAAGGTTATGGTTACGGATGGGAAATAGACGATATACAAATTGTAGAATGTGATCCATATGATTTAGCCTTGGTTGATGCAAGAATGAATTTCTTTGAATATTATGATTATCATGATTACTTTACTCAAGATTATTTTCATTTGAGTTCACACTATGGACAAATACCACAAGAGCAATATAACTCTGAAAATGCTAATTCATGCTTTAATATAATGGTTCGAAATAATGGAATTAGTGTTGTTACGCCAATGGTAAATATCCAAGTTCTGGATCCTGATATGATAGAGATATATTCAGTCTCGACATATGCTGATGCAGTTGCTTTAGAAACATTTACAATAGATACAATTGATGTGTTGGAGTTCCCATTCCACCCAGGAGACAACCCTATGATTGGAAGATATACCGTTGTCTATTCAGTTAGTATCCCAGAGCAGGATGATGCTACTCCATTAAATAATACAGATACAACTTATTTTGAGGTAACTAGCGATGTGTATGCAAGAAATCTTAATGAACCAGATGGTGAAATTGGCCCTTGTATGTACTATAATGGCGGAATAGATGGAGAGAAATTTGGTACAACGTTTAGCTTTTTATATGAAGATGTGATAAGCTCAGTTGATGTTTTTATAGGAGAAAACACAAGTCCAGGAACAGCAATAATAGTGCATTTTATGGAATTTGATTCAGAACTAAATGATTGGTTGGATGTAGTAACATCTTCACTTATAACTTTGGAGGAAACAAATATAGGTGGTTGGATTAATGTTGATTTTACAGATCCTGCATATGTTAACATTCCTGATGGTTATGATATGACTTCGGTTTTAGTAGCGATTGAAATGTATTATGAAGGAGAAGAAAATGATATTTTCATAGGTTATGATTCTAGTTTATCTACAAGTATATGGGGTATGTGGTGGTATCTTATGGATTCAGAATATCAATGGATGAGTACTAATGAAGGAAATCTTGGAGGCCTTGGGATAAAGCTAAATATGGAAAATGTTGGTCCATTATGTCCTGAGGATTTCTCTGTTTGTTTAACTGATGAACCATTTGAATTGACAGGCTTATTAGAACATGGAGCAATCTATACTGGAGATTATGTAATTGATAATATATTTTATCCAACTGAGGCTGGAGTAGGAGAACATATGGTTGCTTGTAGTTATTCTAATTATGATTGTACTTTTACAATAACTGTAAACCCTTTGCCAGAACAAGAAATTCTTGTCGTTTTGCCTGAAAGTGGGGTGTTGGACCCTGAAGTTATGGGTTCTGTTAGTATTCAAGAAAGTGATAGCAATACAACTTATTGGACGACCAGAGATGATGTAGTTTTCTTTGATGAGATACAGGAAAATGGCGGAATCTTAAGCCTTGGTTCTGAATATACTGATGGAACTTATGTTGTCTGGAGTAGAGGAGCAAATAGTTGTGAGGTTTCACAGGGAGTTATAACCTTTCTCGATAATGATTCTGAAACAAAAATTGTCGCAAATGTCTCTTTTGGGTTTAATGAATTGTTGACTGAAAATGAATCATTTGTGAGTTTATATAAGTCACAACTAAATGAAGTTGATGAAGTAGAAATTGTTTTAGACTCAACTTTATTTGTGAATAGTTCAGGAGTCGTTGTTTTTGATGGTATTGACGCTGGAGAATATTATTTAGGGTCAGAACTTGTTAATCCGGAGGAATATAATTCATTTTCACATGTTTATTATGAAGAACAAATGATTTTTGAAGATGCCACCCCAATAATAATTGAAGAAGGAACTATATTTCTTGCAAATATTTACCATCCTGTAAACCCAGATATGGAAGGTTCAAACAATGGATCGGGAACAGTCGGAAACCAAGAAGAAGGAAAAGCCGTAGATCCTGTAGAAGGAAAAGTTGTTATCTTGAAAAGTGTAGATACTGAAGAAGTCCTTTCTGTTAGTGTAACTGATGTAAACGGGTACTATGAATTTGAAGGAATTCCAGATAATACCAATATTCAGTTATTTGTTTCAAATTTTGAAACGCCTAATTGGATTTCTTATAATACTTTTGTGG
>CAZUQY010000393.1:0-3278 GCA_964622935.1 uncultured Bacteroidales bacterium
AAGACTTTGGACTTCAACTTGATATTGGTTTAACTCTAAATAATCATACTACAGACCTATTATGCAATGACTATTACACTGATAGAGCTAAAACATTCGATTTTCTTTATCTAAAGAAGGAATTTAGTCCAAAATTATATATGTCATTATCTTTCATTGGTGCTGGCTATCAAAAAATTGATGATAACAGTATCTTATACATGAGTGCAACAGAAGGCTTACACATAAATTACAATGCTAACAAGAATAAGCAAGCTGGACTTTTTGGGAAAGCAAATTTGTTTTTTCAAAATGGTAAAAATGCCGAAGGTAAAACAATAGATGCTCAGATGTTTACTGGAGAACTGGGATACAAAACAAATAACAAAAAACTTTCTATAAGCTTTGGAACTGATTATCTATCGGGTAATGACAACACTAACTCCAGTCCCAACTACACAAATATCGACCATTCTTTCAATTTATTTTATGGGGCAAGATTTCACTATTATGGAGGAAATTTAAACTATTTCGTTTTGAATGACAAAGACATCAAAGGCGCTGGGCTACTCAACCCATTTTTAAAGATAAATTACTCCATTTCGAAGTCAATTTCAACTGAAATCAAAATACATCAAAACTTCCTCACAAATCCAATTGTTAATAGTAATGACCCAACAATTCTTTATGATAAAAACTTGGGAACAAATATAGATTGGTCATTTAAATATAAAATCAAGAACGACATTTCATTATCAATGGGATTTTCCTATGGTATACCTAACAAAACTCTGATAATGATTCAAAACACAACCAACACAAACGGCGATTTTGAAACAGGAAACAATTACTATTCTTGGATAATGCTAAGCGTTTCTCCAAAATTTTTATACTGGGAGAACAAATAGGACATTTCCGTTCATAAATTGTCAATAAAAAAAATCAAAATATTCTTATTTTTTCACCATCTTTGCACACCATAAAAACGATTAAAGATGATTGAAAAAATTCTTATCCTTGATTTTGGCTCGCAATACACTCAGCTTATTGCACGTAGAGTAAGAGAACTCAATGTTTATTGCGAAATTTTTCCTTACAATAAGATACCCGAACTTAACGAAAGCACAAAGGGTGTAATTCTAAGTGGAAGTCCTTATTCAGTTAGAGAAGAAAAAGCCCTTAAACCAGATCTAACTAAAATCAAAGAAAAGTTTCCTCTCTTAGGTGTATGTTATGGTGCTCAATACTTATCTCACTTTTTTGGTGGAGAAGTTGCCCTTTCTAACACAAGGGAATATGGTAGAGCAAATCTAAGTTTTGTAAACCAAGACAACGATTTATTAAAAGGCATGAGCGATAATTCACAAGTTTGGATGTCACACGGTGATACAATTGTACGAGTTCCTGACAATTACAATACAATCGCTTCTACACATGATGTTAAAGTTGCAGCTTATCAGATAATGGGTGAGCAAACCTGGGGAATACAATTTCATCCCGAAGTTTACCATTCAAAAGAAGGTCAGACACTAATAAATAATTTTGTAGTAGACATTTGTGGATGTCAACAAAACTGGACTCCAGACTCTTTTGTTGAAAGCACAGTTAAAGATTTACAAGAAAAGATTGGAAAAGATAAAGTTATATTGGGACTCTCTGGCGGTGTTGATAGTTCTGTTGCTGCTGTACTATTACATAAAGCAATTGGGAAACAACTTACTTGCATTTTTGTAGACAATGGATTGTTACGTAAAAATGAATTTGAAAGTGTCCTAGAATCATACCACGGCATGGGTTTAAATGTAATTGGGGTTGACGCTAAAAATGAATTCTATTCTGCTTTGAAAGATGTTACCGAACCAGAAACTAAACGCAAAGCAATCGGTAGAGTTTTTATTGAAACTTTCGACAAAGAATCACACAAAATAAAAGACGTAATTTGGCTTGCTCAAGGGACAATTTATCCTGATGTTATTGAATCTGTTTCTGTAAAAGGGCCATCAGCTACAATTAAATCACATCATAATGTTGGTGGGTTACCTGATTTTATGAAATTGAAAATAGTTGAACCCCTTAACTTATTATTCAAAGACGAAGTTAGAAGAGTTGGAAAAGCATTAGGCATATCAAAACAACTTTTGGGCCGTCACCCATTTCCTGGTCCAGGATTGGGAATAAGAATATTAAGCGACGTTACTCCTGAGAAAGTTCGTATTCTGCAAGACGTAGATGATATTTTTATCCAAGGTTTAAAAGATTGGGACCTGTATGATGATGTTTGGCAAGCAGGTGCAATGTTACTGCCAGTTCAATCTGTAGGCGTTATGGGTGATGAAAGAACTTATGAAAATGTAGTTGCTCTCAGAGCTGTGCAATCAACCGATGGTATGACCGCCGACTGGGTACATTTACCATATGAATTTCTTGCAAAGATGTCCAACAATATTATAAATAGAGTTCCAGGAGTTAACAGAGTGGTGTATGACATTAGCTCAAAACCCCCCGCAACAATTGAATGGGAATAATCATAAGTAATAATGTTTTATAACAAACTCCAAGAGAGAGAGCAAAAAGCATTTAGAATCCATCTGATTTTCAGTATTCTTGAAGGTATTGTTGTGGGTGTTACAATGATGAATGAATTCGTATTTTTACGAAGTCTTGAAGGTACAGAATTTCTTACTGGAGTTCTGTTTTTTGCTACTATGGGAGTTTTTATGAGTCTCATTCTGTTAAATGAACTAATCAGACGTAGTCAAAACAAGAAAAAACTAATTCGAAAAATTGCACTGATTTCAAGACTTCCACTTTTGCTTTTCTTTTTCTTTCCAAGTCAAATAACTCAAAGCAATGACTCATATCTTCACTTTGCTTTCATAGGGATATTTTTCATCTATTTCCTTGGAACAACAATGACCCTGCCAACTATAAACCTTCTACTTCGAGACAATTATCAGAAAAATAATTTCGGTAAGCTTTATGGATATAGTGCAACTGCTCAAAAGGTAACGGTTTTGATGGCAACATTTATATTTGGCCAAATGCTGTATCAAAACTACTTTGTTTTTAGATATGTTTATCCTAGTATTGGATTACTTAGTGTGATTGCTTTATTTTCACTATCAGCAATTCCTTACACCAAACAAGACCCTATTCCTAAAGCTAAAATTTCTACATCCTTAAAAAACTCAATAAAAAGAATGTACAATATTCTAAAAAATGATAAACCATTCTTACATTTTGAAATGGCATTTTTTGCTTATGGAATTGCTTTTATGATTACTTCCACAGTAATTACA
>CAZUQY010000394.1:0-3267 GCA_964622935.1 uncultured Bacteroidales bacterium
CAGTTATTAGTAAAAAGTAAATAAAATTATATGCAATAAACAAATAAAGATAGATATCATAATAAAATGCCAATATAGCGTTTATGCTGTAAGACAAAATCATAAAAATAGGAGTTAGCCATCTTAGAACTTTGTGAGATGAAAAGCTGAATGACAATCCTGTAAATGGCGGCCAGAGAAGGTTTTTAAATTCCCAAAGGTTCTGAAAGTTTCCTGTTGCAATTCTGATTTTCCGGCGAAATTCGTCAGAAAGGTTATTTGATACATCTTCGTAAACAATAGCATTGATATTATTTACTGCTTTGTATCCTTTTTCAAGTACTTTCATACAGAGATAAAAATCGTCAACTAAAAAATTAACAGGAACAGGTGAATACAAATCTCTTTTAATAGCAAAGCATCCACCAAAAGGGCCAATCATTGTTCCCCAAAGTTTACTTTCGTTATGTTTGATTATTACTTCTCTAGAAATGTATGATTTTTCCTGAATGGATATTCCTTCTTTCTTTAGTCCTGTATTGGTCATTCTTGTGTCGACTAGTCCCACCTTAGTATCTGAGAATGGTTTTACTAGCTCGTTAAGGGTGTTTTTATCGAACATAACATTTGCATCAGATAACACAAGAATTTCGCCATTTGCCTTATTTATTATTGAATTAATGACATTAGATTTGCCTTGTCGTCTATTAAATGCAACAAATTCGATAAAATTGTATTTATCAGCATATTTTTGAACAATTTTATTGGTATTATCATCGCTATTATCAGAACCAATTATTAGTTTTAATTTGTCTTTAGGATAGTTAGAGTTAATGATTGTTTCTATTTTATCGGCAATTACATCTTCTTCATTATAAAGAGAAATAACTATATCAACAGTTGTTAGATAATTTTCGTCAGGATAGCTGATGTTTTTAGATTTTCCAAATATTTTTATTATTAGTGGATATAATATGTAGCTATGAAAAACTAATGCTATCAGAAACCATAATATAACTTGTAAAACTATCATTCTGATATATGTTCAGAGTAAAACACTGTGAGATTCTCAGCAATTCTCACATTATCAAAATTTTCATGTACAAATTTAATAGCATTGTTTGAAATCTTTTCATGTAATGCATTGTCTAGACAAACTTTTTCAAGATTCTGGAAGAACATTAGCGGATTGTCAGCAATGAGAATATTCTCCATGTGAGTTGATTCTATCCCTTCGGTGCCAATGGAAGTAGTTACTATTGTTTTGCCTAGAGCCATTCCTTCAATAATTTTGATTCTCATGCCACTACCGGAAAGAAGAGGAACAATCATAATAGAGTTTTCATTGATGAATTTATTAGCATCTTCAATTTCACCGAGATATGTAACTTCGCTATTTTCAAGATACTTTTCAAAAGCAGCAGGGGCATTTCTTCCTGCAATATAAAATCTAAAATTAGGGTGTTTCTGTTTAAATTTTCCCCATGTATTATCAATAAACCATCTTAATCCTTCTTGATTTGGAATCCAATCTAGAGCACCTATATGAAATATTCCAGGAAAGCTATTTTTTGATTTGTCAATAATATAATTGATTTTATCAATACCAGTTGGAGTAATATGAACAGGCTTGGAATTGCCTAACTTATCGTATTGCTGTCCGTCTCTTTCAGTAATTGGAATAAGAAAGTCATATTGATTTAGATAATTTAGTTTGAAATTTCTAATCCTTTTTGCAAGGGTTTCTTTATATTTTTTCTTTACAATATTTGTTTCGTTGGATGCTGCTCTGAACCAAATTTCATGTTCAATATTGTGTGCACGTAAGGCTATTTTGGCTTTTGAAGATTTTCTGATAGTGTTGATATAGGGGCAGAGGTATAATCCTTCTAATTGAATAATATCAAATATATTATTTTTGAGAATTTTTTGAAGTGCGTTATTAAAATCTTCAGAAATAAATCGGGATGCATTATAAGGTTTTTTTGAAAATAAGAAATTTTGAATCAATGCAGCAACTGTAATGTCTGTATTGATTGGTACTATATGAAAATTGATTTTAGCTTTTAACTCTGAAGGTAAATCTTCTTCTTGAACAAAGTGTTTACTAGTATTCATCGATAAAATATCTACTTGATTTCCACATTCATGCAATGATTCAGCAAGTGCCAAACTAGCTATTGAACCACCATCTTTTGGCGGAAAGGGCATTTTATTTGTTAATATCAGTATTCTCATTTCTAATCCCACTAAAATCGTTGCAAAATAACAAATAATTATTTTAATTCTGAGCTAATTTTGTTTTTTCTTCTGAACAAGTCCCTGATTCTTGAATAGAAATGAGTACTAATTCTCATTGAGTCGTTAGCAGTTCTAATAATCAGAAATGCACCTATAGGTAATAGAATTGCAGAACTTATCCACATTCCAATTTCGGGAGGTAAAACTAGTTCTCTTACTGTTTTTTCAAATGTAATCGAAATGATGTAATAAATTAGGAAGATGAAAACAGAAATAATTACAGGTAACCCAAATCCACCTTTTCTTATTATTGCACCTAAAGGCGCTCCAATGATAAAAAATAAAAGGCAAGCTATTGAAAGGACAAATTTTCGATGCCATTCAATTTGGTGTCTAACAATCCATCTTTCGAAACCCAGAACTTCTTCATTTGTAACTTCTACATATTGTTTGGCCGATCTACTGTAATTAAGCGCAAAATCAATTACTTTGTTTTTTTGATTATCGTTAAGATTACTATAGATACTGTCTATAGTAAAAGCAAATGCAGATTTGTCTAGAACTAATTCTTCAACATTAGTTTGAGCGATTTTTTTCTGCTCATTACTCAAATTAAGCCATTCTACTTGACCTTTATATAATGAGTATTTGTTAATGTTATACCAGATGTCATATTCTCTTTTGTGCAAACTTATGCGAAGTGAGTCAATGGCTCTTTTGAGTTGTTGATTATTAAGCATTTCGAATCCGTTTTTAAAGAGTTCTTCGTTACTGCGGTCTAATCCAAGGCCATCAAGTTCAATATAAACGGTTTGTTTTTTAAATTTAGATTTCTGATGTGGTCTCGATTTGTTTGGTGATTTTTTATCCTTTTCAAGTTTTAGTTCTTCATATCTATACCCGTCAAATAGCTCCATAATCAGGATGCTTTTATCTTCAGTGATTTTTATATTACCTGCTTCAGCGGTTGTTACATTATTACTTCCAGCCATGCCTCTGTGGTCATAAATTAGGATGCCCTCAAGAGTATTATTATTTCTATACTTT
>CAZUQY010000395.1:0-3263 GCA_964622935.1 uncultured Bacteroidales bacterium
AAAAGTATTGACAAACAAGATTTCCTTGATGCTGTGGATAGAATTATTGGCGGCCTTGAGCGTAAAAGTAAAATCATTTCTGCACAGGAAAAGAGAACTATTGCCTACCACGAAGCTGGTCATGCAACCGTTAGTTGGTTACTTGAATATGCCAACCCTTTACTTAAAGTAACTATTATTCCTCGTGGTAGAGCACTTGGTGCTGCCTGGTATCTACCCGAAGAGAGATCTATTACAACAAAAGAACAACTTCTCGATGAGATGTGTTCTACTTTAGGTGGTAGAGCCAGCGAAGAAATTGTCTTTTCAAAAATATCAACAGGTGCCTTAAACGATCTTGAAAAAGTTACTAAACAAGCGATAGCTATGGTTAGCTTTTTTGGTATGAGCGAAAAAGTAGGAACACTATCGTATTACGATTCTACTGGTCAAAACGAATATGGCTTTACGAAACCATATAGCGAAAAAACTGCCGAGTTGATTGATGGTGAAATTAAAGGAATCGTTGAAAAACAATACATCAGAGCAAAAGAAGTTCTTGAAAACAATAAGGAAAACTTAACTGCACTGGCAGAAACTCTTCTCGAAAAAGAAGTTATTTTTAGTGATGACATGGTAAGAATATTCGGCAAGCGTCCTTGGGATAAAGTAGAAGAAGATTCCGATCAGGATAAGCCAACAGAATCTGAAGAAGAAAAATCTAAAAATGACGAATAACGCAATCGATAAGGACAAAGCACTTGTTTACTCAACTGGTATCGAATACCTTGCTGAGTTATTAAAACAAGTTTTGTCTGAAAATGGTATATCTGCATTTGTTTTTAACAAACAGGATTCATCATATCATATTGGAGATATTGAAGTGTATGTGAATACAATTAACTTTGATAAAGCAAAACTAATTTGCAACGAATTCGAAAACAATACTAGTCTTGAATAATTTTTTAAAAAGAGCATTAACAGGAAGCCTGTTCGTAGTAATTACCTCTGCACTAATTTTGATTAATGAGTGGACATTTTTAGTTTTCGTATTAGTTTCATCAACTTGGTTAATCTTCGAATTCATTAGAATTGCAAATAGTGATAATAACAAGTCGAGTTTGACTTTAACAATCATTTCTGCAATTGCCATTATTATTACAGTTTTCTTTGGTTTAAGGTACGATATAAACCCGAAAATTTATTTTTTACTCCCTGCACCATTTTTTGTCATATTTATTGCAGAACTTTTCTCAAAAAAGAAATCTCCAATACGTAATTTAGCTATTTCATTTTTTACTCTTATCTACATCTGTGTTCCAATAGTAATTTCTATTTTTCTTGTAAATGGGGATAGTCTTTATTATCAGGTTGGCACTGAAAATTTTAACCCCACAATTTTGCTAGGAATTTTATTATTAATTTGGATATACGACAGCATGGCATATTGTGTAGGCGTACCACTTGGCAAGCATAGATTATTTGAAAGAGTTTCACCTAAAAAATCTTGGGAAGGGACAATAGGAGGAGGAGCTCTTACGATTGTTGCTGGATATTTTATCAGCCTAATCTTTCCAATCTTAACCAGAACAGACTGGATAGCAATAGCTGTAATTGTCATTATTTTTGGCACATTTGGAGACCTTATTGAATCTTTATTTAAACGCAGCACAAACATTAAAGACTCCGGCATATCTCTTCCTGGTCATGGTGGATTACTTGACAGATTAGACAGTTATATATTTACAATTCCTTGGGTTTTGTTTTATCTGATAATCCGAGAGATATTATAAAATAATATTAAATCTATTTCCCGGATTTATTTGAAATCAATTTAAAATTTGAAGTAAGTTTTCTTTTCCCGGCACGATAAAGTGAGGTTTTCAAATATCGCTTTTTAAACTGTGTATTTGTCATTTTCTCGAGTTGCTCTAGATTTAACTCAAGAATATCATTCAAAGGATAGAACTCCTTATGTTTTGTTAAAGGACTGTCGTTATTGTATGGACAAACATCCTGACAAATATCACAGCCAAAAACCTGATTATTGATTTTTTGAGCTATCTCATCAGGAATATCACCGGAATTTTCGATAGTATGATAAGAAATACATTTATTTGCATCTAAACCTCCTGCGAGCGATAATGCTCCAACAGGACACGATTTTACACACAAATCACAATCACCGCAATCTTTTTTAATATTAGTATCATACTCTGAAATATAATCACAAACGAGTTCTCCAATAAAAACCATTGATCCAAGCTTTGGATGTATCAAACATGTATTTTTCCCAATAAAACCCAAACCAGACTGCCTTGCAAAAGAACGCTCTAAAACGGGAGCAGAATCAGTAAAAACGCGTGTGTTGATTCCAGGGTACAAATCTTGAATCCTTACCTCAAGATCCTTCAACTTAGATTTCATAACATGGTGATAATCATATCCCCTTGCATATTTTGAAACAAGATAGTCTGCTGTTTCACTTTTATCTACTTGCTTATAACTCAATATCACACTAATGACTGTCTTTGCATCATCAACAAGTAATCCGGGATCCATTCGAATTTCTGTATTTTTACTCAGATATCTCATACCTGCATTTTTTCCAGAGTTTATCCAGCTTACAAAAACACGATAATCTTTGTCATTTACTTTAGCAGGAGAAATACCACAATCATCAAAACCAGCAGCAATAGCAAGTTTTTTAATTAATTTAGAATCAATCGTTTTTATAGATTTTGTCATTAAAATAGATGTTTTCGGAATTTACTCCGAATTTATATTTGATAATACTACCATGAATCTGAAATTCAGTTATTCTTTCATATGAAATTGTAGTTGTTTTTTTTCCATCAAAAAATTTAAGATTTCCCATTTGGTCAACATAACCTAAAACATTATTATTCATTTTATAATCGTCAGGGATATAACTCTCAAGAGTAAAAACCTTGCCCTGATAATAAACTTTAAAATAATTCTGTACACTAAAAACCATCAACTCATCCTCTACTTCATAGAAATCCGGTTTATCAAATGAGATTGTCTGAGTTTTATAATCAGAAAAAACCTTTAAATAATTATTTGCATCTATATATGCTACAAACATGTCGCCAGCCTTATACGATATAGGTTCAAAAGTTTCAATCTCAATAAATTCACCAAAATAAAAAACTTGAAAGTTATTTACCGGTTCTTCAACAAAAGCAACAATATCTCTTCCAGGATCTATTGATTTAACCCTCTCTGCATAACACACCTGATCAATATTTCCTTCATAAAAG
>CAZUQY010000396.1:0-3260 GCA_964622935.1 uncultured Bacteroidales bacterium
AACACTAGAAGTATTTGAATTACTACCCTCAAAGTGTATTTTATAATCTTTAAAAGCATCAAATAACCCTTCGGCTAACTCTTCTTGTCCTATAGCTGAATTTAAATAGACCTCTTCTTCTCTATTTGAGATAAAACCCAACTCAACTAACACAGCAGGCATAGTCGTTTTCCAAAGAACTAAAAAACCCGCTTGCTTTACACCTCTGTCATTCCTTTTTATTTCATCTCGTATTATATCCTGAACTGCTCCTGCAAAAAACAAACTTTGAGTCAGGTTTGCATTCTGAAAAAGACTAAATATTATATGATTCTCAGGGTCATTAGGATCAAAACCATCATATTGATCTTCATAGTTATTTTCATGTAAAATAACTGAGTTTTCTAACTTTGCAACCTGCAAGTTAGCATCATTTACATGTAATCCCATTACAAATGTTTCGGCACCATAAGGAGATGTATTTGAAGATGCATTAATATGAATACAGATAAAAAGGTCTGCATTATTTTCATTGGCAATCTTGGCTCTTTTGTATAATTCAACAAAACTATCGTCAGTTCGCGTATAAATAACCTTTACATTCTTGAAATTATCTTCAATCATTTCTCCAAATTTCAAAGATATAGCAAGTGCTAAATCTTTTTCTTTAGAAATTTTTCCAACTGCTCCCGGATCAGATCCTCCATGCCCTGGATCAATAACAACAGTTCTAATTTTGTTTTCATCACTGGTCTGAGCAAAGACATAACTATCAGGCATCAACCAAATTAACAAAACCAAGATAATAAAAATCGATTTTTTTTGTTTCATAAACATATCAGTTTTTACTTCCGAAACGTTTTTTTCATTAGTTTTGGGCAAATTTTTAATTTTGTACAAAGATATAATATTCATATCGCTAATAAAAAAATTGTTAATACTGTTATTAACACTAATTGTTGTTTTTACCAACAACCTATTTGCCTATAACAATCATCATACCACAAGTAATTCTACTTATATAAATCCATTAACATTAGAGTACTCAAAACTTAACACTATTGACGATACAATTAAGACCCCATCTGATGTAAAGGTTGATTCAATTGCGATGCCAAAATCCAATATGGCATTCGACTATCCAGTTTATTACGATGCTGAGGATTCGATTTTATTTGACTTTATAAGGCAAAAAGCATACTTATATGGCAATGCTGTTGTGATATATGAAAGTATTAATCTTACTGCTGCTTTTATTGAGATGGACTTTAACACAAATGAAGTATTTGCATTTGGATTAACCGATAGTACAGGTATAGAAACTGGAAGGCCACTATTTAAAGACAACGAGGAAAATTTTGAAGCCGACTCTATTCGTTATAATTTTCGAAGCAAAAAAGGGATTATTAAACAAGTTACATCAGAGTTTGATGGTAGTTATTTACATGGTGGAAAGACAAAGAAACAAGAAAATGGAGACATTCATATGATAGATGGAAAGTTTACAACCTGTGATTTAGACCATCCTCATTACTACTTTAAAATAAGCAAAGCCAAAGTAATTCCAAACGATAAAATAGTTTCAGGTCCTGCATATCTTGTTATTGAAGATATCCCTACTCCTCTTGGCATCCCATTTGGATTCTTCCCAAACTCTAAAGGTGGATCAAGCGGGTTAATAATACCGGAGTTTGGTGAAGAAGCAAATCGAGGTTTTTTCCTTCGAAAAGGAGGCTATTATTGGGCAATTAATGATTATATGGACCTGACCGTACTTGGAGACCTTTATTCAAAAGGAAGCTGGGGTGTTAGTTTATCAACAAATTATAAGGTAAAATACAAATACAGTGGAAACTTGATTGCTGTTTACAATAAAAATAGCTTGGGTTACAAAGGTCTACCAAATTATTCATCAAGTAATTTATATTCTTTTAGATGGAAATTTAATCAAGATTCCAAAGCAAAACCTAATTCAACATTTACTGCAGATGTTAATTTAAGTAGTTCTAATTACGATAAATACAATTCATATTCAGCCTCAAACTACATGTCGACCAATAAAACATCTAGTATTTCGTACAGTAAAAACTGGCCTGGAACTCCTTTTAGCATGACTGCAGCAATGCGACAAAATCAAAATAGCTCGACAAATCAAATCAATTTAACATTACCAGATGTGAGTTTTGTAATGAATAGAATATATCCATTTAAAAGATCAGTGAAGGTTGGAAAAACAAGATTCTACGAAAAAATTGGAATATCATACAATATGAGTCTGACAAATAAAATCACTACACAAAACGACTCAACATTCTTAGATATCAGTTTTAATGATATTACAAATGGCATTTATCACAGAATCCCCGTCAGCACTTCTTTCAAGTTTTTAAAATACACTACAATAACTCCAAGCTTTAATTATGGTGAAAGATGGTATTTTAAAGAATTGTCTCAATCTTGGGGATATGAAAATGATGCAGATACAGTTGAGAGTCTTGTGTCTGATTATTACACTGGATTTTCAAGGGCATGGGACTATAATGCGGCTTTAAATTGGTCAACTCAGATTTATGGTATGTTTAACTTTAAAAAAGGCAGAGTGAAAGCAATTAGGCATGTTGTTTCCCCAAATATCAGTTTTAGTTATCGACCTGATTTCGGACAAGAAAAGTATGGTTACTATGAGGAATACAACCAGATGATTTACAATAATACAACTGGACAATATGACACTATTAGTAACATATATTCTAAATACCTTAACTTACCATATGGAAGTCCGGCAAGAGGTGGAGCCGGATCTGTAAACTTTAATATCGGCAATAATGTTGAGATGAAAGTTCGCAACCCAAATGATACTGCTGCAGTAGATAAAAAGATTAAGTTACTTGAGTCACTTGTATTTTCAACAAACTACAACATCATGTCTGATAGCCTAAACTGGGCACCTCTTGCGATTAATGGTCGAACGAAAATCAATTTGCTAGATTTAAATTTTAAAGCAACTGTAGATCCATATGCATTTACTTTAGATCCATATGGAAACTATAAAAGAATTAATGAATTCCTTATTAATACAGATGATCAACTCGCAAGATTGACTCTTGCTAATATTTCTGCGGGAATATCACTTAGATCCTCAAAATCTTCCAAATCTTCAGACGATGACGATACTAATTCTCAATATGAAACACTTTATGGGTATCCTGACTATTATGTCGATTTTAATATCCCATGGAATGTAAGATTTAGCTATAGTTTCAACTATCGCAAGCCATATG
>CAZUQY010000397.1:0-3244 GCA_964622935.1 uncultured Bacteroidales bacterium
AACAGTTAGCCGTTGATTTACAGTAGTTTATGGGTTTTCTTGCAGACACTAATTAATGATTTGTTGGTTAATCAGTATTACAACCTAAATTCAATAGAAACAGTACCAACTTGGTATCCAGCACCTGGTTTTTTTTCGTATTTCCATTGTTTGACAGCGTCTTTTGCGAGTTGAGTACAACTGTTACAGTTTGAACTAACGAGGCTTATGGTAGTTACATTTCCGTTTTCATCTACTGTTATTTTTAGTTTTACTGTACCTTCAAGGTTATCTTGATTATCAGGATTTACTTGTTTTAACAAACCACGTCCACCAAGATTTCCGCCAACACCACCAGGCCCTGTTCCGCTTCCGTCAGTCCCATTGCCAGTGCCGGGGTTTCCGTTTCCTGTTCCGTTTCCGGATGTCCCTGTTCCATTTCCGTTACCTGACATGTTTACATTAAGTAAATTTGCAAGATTACTATTTAGTTGATTTGCAGAAGTGTTGTTTGTTTCATTGTTTGTGTTGTTGTCGTTCGGATTAGGAACTGTGCTTGATTGCATGGAGGCGGATTCTTCGGATGTCTGGGTGTTAACACCTGAGTTAGAAGAGTTTTGAGTAGAGGCATTTTGTTCGTTTGATGTGGCAGATGAAGAAGCACCCGCATTGACATTCCCGCCGCCTCCAAAATCAATCAATATACCCTCTTCGGGGGGAAGGGGTAAGGCTGTTGTAAAACCTAATAGCAAAAGCAATAAGATTGCAATAAGCGCAAAAATTGTTGCTCCAATTATGCCGTGTATATGTTGTTTTACAATTGTCATTATTATTTTAATGGTTGTGTTGCAAGGATTAATTTCCATTCATTATCCCTGGCTATGTTCATAATTCTTACTACTTCTTCCATTGGGACACTTTTGTCAACATGAAGTGCTACAAAAGGTTCTTCTTGTCCGGCAACTTCTTTTTTTAGTAAAGTTTCAATATCGTCAGGGTTACAAAAGTTTGACCCAACTGCATAAAGATAAGTTCCGTCTTGTTTATCTTTAATAGAAACCGATGCGATTGGATTAGCCGAAGTTTGGCTGTTACTTGATGGTAATAATAACTTAAGTGCATTTGGTGAAATTAGAGTTGATGTTACCATGAAAAATATCAGTAGTAGAAATACGATGTCAGTCATTGACGACATGCTAAATTCCGCACTTACTTTATTTCTTGTTTTTAACGACATGTTATAATTATTTTGCTGGTTCGTTTAGAATATCCATGAATTCGGTAGTTTTTGATTCCAAACGTGCAACCAGATTGTTTACTCTGGCAACAAGAATGTTATATCCAAAATAAGCTATGATACCAACTATAAGACCACCAACTGTGGTTATCAATGCAAGATAAATCCCGTTAGATAATAAACCAACATTGATATTATCACCTTGGCTTGCCATATCAAAAAAAGCTCTTACCATACCCATAACTGTACCAAGGAACCCAATCATTGGTGCACCACCGGCAATGGAAGCAAGTACCGGAAGACCTTTTTCAAGTTTTGCAACTTCCTGTTTCCCTACATTTTCGACTGCAGCATTAACATCGCCTAGAGGTCGGCCTATTCGCATTACTCCTTTAGCTATCATTCTGGCTAAAGGTCCTTCATTTATTCTACAATTGTCGAGCGCTTGCTCAACCTTACCTTCAAGAATAAAATTCTTGATGTTGTCCATAAAAGACTTCTGCTCCTTTGATGCTTTTTTTATCGCGATAAATCTGTCGATAAAAATGTAAACTGCAATTATAGAAAGTACAGCAAGTACAATCATAATCCATCCACCGTTAATCGCTAGCTCAAGAAATGAGATTGTCTTTTCTGCCGCTTCGTCTGTGGGAACAACATTTTGCAATGTATCTACCTGTAAAAATAACATATTACAAAAACTTAAATTGATAATGACACGAAATTATGGAGTATTCTTTTAAATACACCTTATAAAATTTTATTTTATTAACAGAATTATGTTAAATCATAAAGTCTTATATAAAACGTGTTTAGGTGGTTAATATTGTTTTACAAATTGTTGGATGGTGGACAAATAGACATTTACTAGCATCCATAAAATGCATCTAATATTCTAATTGTAATATGTTATTTTTTTTGACTTTATGTCTAAGATTTGATATTTGGTCTAAATTAGTAAATTAGTAATTGTAGAAAATGTCATCTATTTAATATTGTTAATTAATCGTTTATTAATAAATAGATAAAAGTTATTTACTTGAAGATAATAGACTATTTTTGCAAAAAATAAAACCTATATTATGAAATTTTTTATTGACACAGCAAATCTTGATCAGATTCGTGAAGCACAAGCACTAGGTGTTTTGGACGGTGTAACAACCAATCCATCATTAATGGCCAAAGAGGGTATTGCCGGGAAAGAAAATATTCTTAACCACTATTTAGCGATATGTGATATAGTTGATGGTGATGTTAGTGCAGAGGTAATAAGTACAGATTTTGAAGGTATGATAAAAGAAGGTGAAGAGCTTGCAGCTTTACACCCTCAGATTGTTGTTAAAGTTCCTGTTATTAAAGATGGAATAAAAGCGATTAAGTATTTTACTTCTAAAGACATTCGTACAAATTGCACTTTGGTTTTTAGTGTTGGACAGGCGCTTTTAGCTGCTAAAGCAGGAGCAACTTATGTTTCACCTTTTATTGGTAGATTAGATGATAATAGTGTTGATGGTGTTGAGCTGATAGGGCAGATTGTTGACATGTACAATTATTATGAGTTCGAAACTGAAGTGTTGGCTGCTTCTATCCGTCATACAATGCACATTGTGAAATGTATGGAAATGGGAGCAGACGTTGCAACTTGTCCTTTAGATGCAATTCTTGGCTTGTTAAAACATCCATTAACTGATATCGGATTAGAAAAATTCCTAAGCGATTATCATAAATTAAATAAATAGGAATGGCATTATTTCTTCGAATGTATGCAGATAATCCTTCCCAAAGGCATATTTTGCAAATCGTTGATATTTTAAAAAAAACCGGCTTTTTTGGCGGAATTTTGAAAAAAGTTTTTTGTTGCTCCTAAATAGGATATTGCGTTTTTGGTTTCAAAACGGGGTTTTTTGTTAAGAAATTGCTTCTATTCCGTTATTATTAGCTGATTGAAAAAAAAAATTGGATTTCCTGGTTTTTTACTATTGTCCCCTACCTGTTATTGCCGTATAATTCTTTATCAAAGGGTGAAAT
>CAZUQY010000398.1:0-3240 GCA_964622935.1 uncultured Bacteroidales bacterium
AATAAAACATTTTGTAAAAAAAAACGCGCTTGGTTAATAAATCAAGCGCGTTTCATTAAATAAAAACCATAGACCCGATACTATTATTTCAATAACTTATCATTAAAAAAGATAACCTCTAAACCTTTATTATCTGTTATGAGCATCTTGTTGTTTTTTATATCTGTTAGAATAAAATCGTTAACATTAATGTTTTTACAAGAGTATTGTTTTAGAATATCTTTTTGTAATGAAATACTGTCTTGAGAATTGATGTCCACAAAGTTGTATGATGCTAAAATCAAAGTGTTGTTTTTGAAATGGAACCTGCAAAGAGCCATTGTGTCTGATATTTTTCTTTGAAAGGCAACTATTTTATTTCCATCTAGGGTACGATGAATTGCATAATATCCGTCACCTACTTTTGAAAGAACACTTTTAAAATCTTCATCAGGATGGAATTCCTTAAAAATAGTTAAGATAGATTTATAGTCGTAGTTAGGTAAATGAGTTTTATTAAAAACGTGTGTGTTGTAATATTCTCTGCAGTTGGTGTATCTATCCTGACCGAATAAATCAATATTAATCCCTTGATCTGAATCAGATTGACGAATTATATTTTTTAATGATTTTTGTAGTGCATTCATAGGTCTAGTTTTTTATTAATTTTTGATTTAATATGTTTTTATCCGATACTAATCTTAAATTGTAAATGGAAGGTTTAAGATTGTCGAGATTTAAATAGAACATATTATTGAAATCTGTATTAGTATATAATTTTTGATAAACGATTTTGCCTAATTGATCAAATATTTGAATAATAACTTCATTTTCATTGAAATTATTTAACTCAATAATAAGTTCATTTCTAAATGGATTTGGATAAGCTGCTAAAATGGGCTCTTCAGAATTGTTTTCTTCGCATAGAACGACAATAGGAGGATAAACGGTGGCTTTTCCATCGAAATCTACCTGCACAATTCTGTAATAATTATTTTGAGATGTTGTTTTAAAATTTTCGTAATAATTGATTATTGAATTTGAATTCCCAGCTCCATGTATTTCAATTATCGGTTCAAAATTGTTCATATCAAATGATTCTTCTATAACAAAGTAATCATTGTTTATTTCGGATGCTGTGGTCCATTCAAAGTTTATACTGCCATTGTCACAATTACCACTAAAGGCTAATAATTCTACAGGCAATGGGTTTGTACCATTCTTTGAACCAAAAGTAATTATTTTATTAGCTTTTGCTCCAAAACTTACATCGAAACGAGAGGTTATATAACCAGCATCGTGTGAAATGTTTGTCAATACTGGGCTACTATTATAATCTATATTAGCCCACATAGAACCGTCCCAAAAAGCAACAACTAAGTCACTGGCATCAAAATCGCTTGATATTCCATTGTCTAAACCATGAATGCAAATATCTCCGTCAGCATGAGCATTGTCAAACCAATATAGTGTAACTGTAAGATCTTGGTCAGAATTAACTACCCAATTTTCTCTATTGCTAACATGGTGTAAGCCTAGGTCCATATTTCCGTCATGTCCCCACCAATCAGGCATTCCAGTATTTGAGAAGTTATACTGAGCGGTAACTGTTGATGCGACAGTGGGATGTATTCCAAGTGCACCTGCAACAGCGTATTCAATGGCTCCACTGCCATCAAAATCTTGGGTGCTAACATTACCTAATGGAAATACAAATTCATTTGAACCAGTTTTCGTTACTAAACCATTAACAAAACCATTGTTTGAAGAAATGCTAGCTGAGGCATTGTTTCCAAAGCTTAGTGATCCTGTTCCTGAATAGTATACAATCCCATCTGTGAATGTTGCATCACCTTCTATTATCATTGGGGTTGTTAATTCGATATTGCTATTACTTGCAGAGGAATTATTAAATATTACATCATTAAAGCTACTTCCGCCTGAATTGATAATTTGATTTGAAGTTCCATTAAAAGTTACCGTTCCAGTACCAGCTGAGAAAGTTCCTGAATTATTCCAATTACCAGTTACTTCTATTTGTGATAATCCGCCTAAAGAAAGACCTGTAATAATGTTAAGATCTTCACAATATACTGTCGATGTTGCAGAAGTTAATGCATTTGTTGTTGCACAAACTCCTGAGTAAGATTCTATAAATACATTACTGCTTGCATCTGGAAGAACAGATGCAACAGTGTAATTAGTTCCGTTATAATATAACCAATTGGATGTATTATCCCAACTGTTATCTATTGCTCCTGTCCAAAAGTAGTCGCCAGCTCCAAGTCCACCAGGTAGTGGCGCTGAAGTAATTGTAACAACCCAGCTTCCTGTTGATTGAGTCCAGCCTGTGTTACAGGTGTTGTCTTTTGCCCAACGAGTATAAGTAGTATTAGTAATTAATCCGGTCGAAGGGTCGAAACTTGCAGAATTTGAACTCGCTATATCAGAGCCGTTTGCTTGCCATTTATAAGTGATGTTATTGTCTCCACCACTTGCTGGTATCAAAGAACTAATGTTTGATGCATCGGTTCCCATACAAATTGTTTCGCCGGTTGCTAAAACTGATCCTGAGTTGAAATCAGGACGAACCGTTACAACCCAAGACCCAATAGATTGGGACCATCCAGTATTGCATGTTCCGTCTTGAGCCCAACGAGTATATGTAGTAGTTGAAGTTAAACCAGTAGGAGGATCATAAGTTGCAGAGTTTGAACTAGCTATTGATACTCCGTCTGCTCTCCATTCATAATTTATTGAATTGTCACCTCCACTTGCAGCAGTAGCATTTCCAATCAGTCCTGGGTCACCATTGTAACAGATTGTTTCGTTCGTAGTGTTGATTTCACCAGAAGTAAAGTCGGGTAATATTGTTACAATTACATCATCACTAACTTCACAACCATTTAATGTTGCTGTCATTGTATAAGTTGTGTTCGTAGAAGGTGTTGCTGTAGGATTATAGATGCTTGGATTATTTAAACTTGCCGTTGGGGTCCATGAATATGATGGGTTTGATGTATATGTAATACTCCATTCAAGCAAAGTCCCTTCATCTCCATTTCCATCATCATAAACACTTAAAGTCCATGTACCGTCAGCACTTCCAGTTAAGTTAGAAAAGTCTTGTTCTGGAGAATAGGTGCCATTGAAAGGAGCAGAGCCATCTGTAATTGATGTTGAAGCACTAGGAATGAAGGTTGTAGTTAGTGTCTGCAAGAAAACCCATAAACTACTGTAAATCAACGGCTAACTGTTGAT
>CAZUQY010000399.1:0-3239 GCA_964622935.1 uncultured Bacteroidales bacterium
ATTCCTGGTGAAATGCAAAAAGTGATTGATACTCAAAAAGATTTAGGTATTATATTTAGTGAAATGACGATGTGATATCAATCATTCTAACGAGCTAGCCTGTATTATGCACGAATAAAAATTTTGTCATAATCAAGGCGTAACCTTAGAAGCTGTATATGGATACTGCGAACAGGTTATAACGTAGAGTATGACAAAATTTAATTTGCCTTTCGTGAATTTTCACAAAAGATGCTATAAAATAGTAGGTTTGCATAAGTTGTTATATATTAGCGAGATATATGCTTTTTGTAAAAATTCATGCATAATGTAGGCTAGAAAAACCAGCAGGTAACAAGCGATAATAATGTCAGATTGGATATCGCCAAATCCACAACATATCGCAGATACGTTAAAGCCCCTCCTCTTCCAAACCATTACCGCACTTCTCTCCTACACAAATTTGTACAGTAGTAGTATTTTCGTACCAAGAATGCAAGCCCTCCTACTATTAAAATAATGTTAAAATATTGCTTGAGTATAAAACATTGTGTAATTTGCGATGAAATATGGCGCAATGAAAGTATGCAATATTTGGAAATACATTGTATAACATGAAGAAAATTGGGGTTATACAACCGTTAGCTTTTATTTTGAAAGAATGTCGAACACATAGTAAACTATTGAATATTGGCTTATTCAATTAAAAACTTTCACTAAGTGATGTTAAGAATTTCTGAAATGATATTAACAATTAAATTTTACACTATGAGAACATTATTTTTATTAATTGTGGTTTTAATATGCAAGTTTTCAATTGGACAAGATATAGTTGAAATCCCATTCAAGGCATTGGATGAAGATTATATTGAGCTTGTAAATGCTATTCAAGAGATTGAAAACTCAGAAAGTAAGCAAGTAATTAATTTAGAGGATAAAGACTTTGATAAATTCAATGATTTGGATACCCGGTACTTGATGTTCTGGACATTATCCTTTCATTATTCCGATTTGAAAGAATATGAAAAATGCTTTGAAATACTTAAAAAAGGACAGAGTGAGGGATTCTTTTTTGTGCTAGACCCAGAACATGATTTTCCTTCATATCTTAAAGTAATTGAAAAATTTGATGGCTATCAATCCTTTGTTGAGCAAAACCAAAGCTTGATTAAAGAGACCGATGCAACTACTAATACAGAATATATGGTGCAACTCCCTGAAGAGTACGATGAAAACAAGAACTATCCACTTTTTCTTATTATGCATGGCGGTAGTGGTTGTATTCCCTCCATGCAATATGCATACATATCCGAAAAACTAAAAAAGGAGTTTATTGTAGCTTATTTTCAAGGTAGTAGTATCGAAGGATCCTATTCAAGATCTTTTTCGCTTACGAAATGGAGTGAGCAAATAAGTAATGGATATAAGCAGATCATTTCGAAATATTCTGTTGACACATCAGAAATTATCCTTTCTGGACCATCCTCTGGAGGAGGTCGCTCCATTATACTTGGAATAAACAATATAGTTCCTGCATCAGGTTTACTGCTTAACTTTAGTGTAATCCCTAGGGGGTTAAGCAATGACGGTTATGTAAAATCTGCTGAAAGAGGACTTAAGGTGGTACAACTTTGCTGTGAAAATGACTGGGGCATTCAGCAACAAAAAGAATTTGGATATTGGCTTGATAAATACACGATAAAGAATCGATTTCTTATATTTCCTGATAAGGGGCACGAGTATCCAGCAAATTTTCAGCACCATCTTGATACTTCTATTGAGTTTCTTTTAAAGTAAAATTGATAATACAAAACAAAAGCCAACAATGTGTATAATTCATAAGGGTTTCAGAGGTTTTCGAGCATTATCACCCGCATCAAATTTGGGTGGCAACTTGATAGGTATGAAGCCCGCAATCCCTTACGAAATCATACACTAACCGTTAGTTTCAGTAATAAAAGAGCAAATTACAAATACCCAATAAATTCGAAAATATAGAAACATGAAAAAAAACATCTTTATTTTAATAATCTCTGTATTTTTTACACTTAGTTCGATTGGACAAAATGTAGGAGATTCTCCACAAACAAAATTAGGATTCACAACAATAATAAAGTCTGAGGTTCTTGAAGATAGCCTAGAAATATTTACTCATCTTCCCTTCAATTACAAAAAGGACAAAGAATTTCCATTGATTTTATTGTTAGATGCGAATGCCGCATTTAAAGCCTTCGCTTCATGCACAGAATTAATGGCATATGATGGAAGTATACCAACTTGTATTGTTGTCGGATTTCCGCAATACAAATATGTCAAATATGATTCGTTAAAAATAGAACCTACTTTGAATTTGCTTGCACAATTCATGGACGAAGAATTATTACCATATCTTGATTCTAAATACAATATTACAAAAACAATAATATGGGGACCAGGTGGTAAAACCGGTTTGATTAGTAGCTATTTTATGCTTGAATTTCCTGATTTATTCGATGGTTATATATCTGATATTCCTGATTTTACATTAATTGCCAATAAAACCAATTCAAAAAAAGCTTTTGATAAACTAAACGATAGAAATGTGAAATACTATCTTTTCGGGAGTAAGTCAAAAGATATTTATAATGAAGCCTTCTTAAATAATTTAAAAGCCAATGCTCCAGAAGGATTAAATTGGAATTTCAGTATTTCAGAAGAACCGAATAAGATAATATCCCGTCTAAATAATTATATGCATGCAATTGAATTGTTTTTCAATGATACAGTGGAATAAATTACAACTACTAACAAAATCTAAAGGTAATGCGGGTTGCAGTTGGTAATTCAACCGCAGTTCTTCGTTGCAACACCGCCAATTCGTCTTTGACGATTGACGAAAAAAAAGAAATTATTAATAAACGAATTGGCTCGGTGCGTAATTGAAAGTTCATCACTTTTAATTACGCACTCCACATAGCCGCAACCGTTACAAATTCTCCCCTCCTCCTTTCAAACCCTCCCCACACATCTGATTTGCAGAAATTTGCTCAGTAGCAATATCTTTGTACCAAGAATGCAAGCCCTCCTACTATTAAAATAATGTTAAAATATTGCTTGAGTATAAAACATTGTGTAATTTGCGATGAAATATGGCGCAATAAAAGTGTGCAACCAAAACGAATAAACGATGAAGATAAACAAACTTATACATATTGTAATTTTAGGCCTGATTTCAATATTAGCGTTTTCCTGTGCATCAAGATCAATAATAAAAGGAGAAA
>CAZUQY010000400.1:0-3226 GCA_964622935.1 uncultured Bacteroidales bacterium
TTTGCTTAGAAGTGAGTTTTTGATTTTGAATAAATTAATTTCCAAACATTTTAACGATTTCAGCGTGTTCATATTTAAGCTTACACACGTCCGTAAAGTGTATCTAATGGACTGTGGGGATTAATTAACGGACATTGAGCCACATGTAAATAAATCATTGTAGTAGTAATACTTACATGTCCCAATAGTTCTTTAATAGTAACAATATTTACCCCATCTTCGAGTAAATGGGTAGCATAACTATGGCGTAACGAATGTAAATTAACCTCTTTAATGATGGATGTTTTTTTTAGGTTTTCTCGCATGATCCATGAAAGTCCACAAGTGCTATATCGACTATCAATTCCTTTTCCATTAAAGAGCCAGATATGAGGTTTTTCTGCTTTAAGATATTTTTTTAGACCAATTGCCATGACATTTGATAAAGGCACAATGCGATCTTTTTTGTATTTGCTTTGCCGAATATGAATGGTCATTCTCTCGAAGTCGATATCTGATATTTTAAGATTTATAACTTCCTGACCTCTAAGACCAGCTGAATAAATTAAAGTAAGAACAATCCTTTGTTTAAGAAACTTGGGTGCAGCGAATAGTTCTTTAAGTTCAGTACGATTAAGGATGATGGGTAGTTTAGTCTCTTCCTTAATTGAAGGTAGAGCAATAGCTTTTTTATTCAATCCCAGAAGTCGATAATAATATCTCAAGCCATAAACCATATGCTTGAAACTACTTCGTGAAGGTGATTTAGGGTCACGAGCCAAAGCGGCAAGATATTCATTAATATCATCTTCATCAATAAATTGTGGCAATTGTTTAAAATGCAAAGAAATAAAAGCAATACGTCGAATATAATTATTCAAAGTATTTATGCTTTGTCCTCTAAGGGTAACTTGTTGCTCCATCTTTTTGACAACATCTTCAAACCCATGCACAACTATAATTGCTTGCTGTACAATGGTTAAACTAATACGGCTTTTCATAAAATTGAATTTTTAAGTAATAAATTTAATATTATACGCTAGTATTATATAGAATAACCAATAGAGTTAATAACTAAACCCGCATTATTACTTTATGAGGGCTTCGCCGTTCACTATGCGATAAAAAAACAAGATAACAATCTTTAAATCAGTACATAATTCTGATTATGCTCAAAAAAGTAAAATCCCAAAATGGGGATTACATTTGCAATTAGATTAATAATAAAATTCGAACAAAGCTAAGATTAGAAAACCTAAAAACTCTATACACTTCAAACACTTTTTACTCTGAGATGATACGGTGAGGTTCTCAAACTGCTCTCGAAGCATAAGCACAATAGCTTAGCTAACTAGTCTTCCTATACTGCCAAACAGCAACCGACATTGCAAGAATTCCATAACCAAGCAGTGCAAAAAATTCAGTTGTCAAATCTTTTATCGTTGATCCTTTAAGAAGTACAGATCGAATTATCTTCATAAAATAATACATCGGATTTAATCTATTCACATTCTGAGCCCAAGGAAGCATACTTTCTATGACGACCCCTTTACTTGGTGAGTTTTTCACAGAAATGCAACATCCAATTTCTCACAATTCCATTCAAATTTAAAAAATATTATTCTCACAGTAGGGGTAAACAAAAAAACAAATGTCATAGCTATAGAAACGATATAATAACAATTTAAAAAATAGAAAAATGAAAACAAAAAAGAATTTAATAGTTTTAATTGTAGTGATGATGTTTGGAGCAATGACTTATGCACAAGAAGAAAAAATTGCTCAAGTAAGTTTTATTTACCCAATTGGCACAGGTGGAGTAAATGCAGTAAGTTACAGTAATTTATTTTCATTGAATATTATTGGTGGCATTAATGGAGGAGTAAATGGCATTGAACTTGGTTCTGTTTTTAATGTGAATCGAGGAAATGTAAATGGAGCACAATTATCTGGTGTATGCAACCTGACCTCTGGAAGTAGTAATGGGTTAATTCTTTCAGGTGTTGCAAATGTTACTCTACAAGAATCCAAAGGAGCAATGACTTCTGGAGTACTTAATACGTCTAAATCTCATGATGGTACATTAATTACAGGAGTTGCCAATATAGTTCAAGATTCATCCAAAGGATCAATGGTTTCAGGAGTATTTAATACATCCAAATCTCATGATGGCGTATTACTTTCAGGTGTTTCCAACGTAATTCGAGAATCATCAAACGGGGCAATAATTTCTGGGGTTCTTAACTACTCAGGTTCACATAAAGGATTGCAATTATCGACCATAAACATAGCTTCAAAAAAAATGGACGGAGCACAAATTGGAGTAATTAACGTCTCGAATAAATCTAAAGGGACACAATTTGGGGTTATCAATATTGCCAATGAAGCAGACAGTATAATTCCCATTGGAATAATAAATGTAGTTAAAGGTGGATATTTCGCATTTGAGTTATCAAGCAACGAGCTTCTATTATCAAATCTATCATATAAAATGGGAGTAGAAAAATTTCACACTATCTTTAGAGTAGGAATAGGAATGTCTAAAAACAAAGAACATATTAGTACTGGAATGGGCTTTGGTTCTATTATTAAAATCAAAGATAACCATAAGTTAAATATAGAATTATTGTGCGATCAGCTAATTTATAACAACAACCGGGAAGGTAATTTAAACTTACTGAATCAGTTAAACTTAAATTATCAATATCAAATATCTGATTTCTTATCAGTAAAAGCTGGACCAAGCCTTAGAAACTACGTTACCGATCAAAAAATAAATGGAGAATTCAATACTTTACAAGTTCCTTATACAATATCTGAGACAATTGGAGAAACAGTAAAAACATCTACTTGGATTGGATTTAATGCAGCAATTGTTATTTCGATTTAGATTATTAACTATATTTGCTAGCTCAGAAATCAATGTTTTGTATAATTGAATAAAAAGCATTTAGATAATTGGCAGTCAAAAGAGGGGTTCGAGATATTGTACAAAGAATATTTCGAACCTCTTTGCGCATATGTTTTCGGTGTGCTTAAAGATTATGATGCAAGCGAGGAGATTGTCCAAAATCTTTTTGTCAAATTGTGGATAAAAAGAGATAGAATTCCGATAAACACATCCGTGAAATCCTATCTCTATCAGGCTGCAAAAAATGCATCACTAAATCTAATTAGTCATCTGAAGGTAACAGAAAGATACAAACAATATAATGAATTAAGTAAGTTTGTTTATGCCATTAAACCA
>CAZUQY010000401.1:0-3225 GCA_964622935.1 uncultured Bacteroidales bacterium
ACAAACCCGGTGATGTTTATCTAGGTGTTCCACATCGCTTGGATAGACCTGTTAGTGGAGTTATTGTCTTTGCAAAAACGAGTAAAGCTTTAACCCGTATGAACGAAATCTTCAAATTAAGAACTGCTGTAAAAAAATATCGCGCTGTTGTTGCAAATAAGCCACCAAAGGAAGCTGACACACTCGAATGTCACATATACCGGAATACAAAGAAGAACAAATCATACGTTAGGGAAAAAGAAGGTCCTGAAACAAAATTTGCAAGTTTATCTTACAAGCTGATTGGAGAATCAGAGAAATATTTTCTTCTTGAAATTGACCTGCATACCGGCAGACATCATCAAATAAGGACACAATTGGAAAATATGGGCTGCCCAATCAGAGGAGACCTGAAATATGGATATATTCGAGCCAACAAGAATTTAGGAATTAACTTGCATTCATTTAAACTTAGCTTTATTCATCCTGTGAAGAAAGAAAAAATTATCCTTACTGCAGAATTCCCTGACGAAGCTATTTGGAGAGTATTTTAAGTATACCATTTAGCCAAAAATCGCATATACCGATTAGTAATATCCCCAACAATAGTAATAAATGCTAAAAAAAGGGGTAAGCTTTCGCTTACCCCTTAAACCACCATTATGAAAAACTTTTACTTGACTTCTTCGAAATCGACATCAGTAACTTCGTCACCATCCGATTTTGGAGATTCTTGCGAATCAGATTCGTTTGGTGCACCTTCAGCCTGATCACCTTGCCCTTGTTGTGCATTGTACATATCCTGTGATGCTGCTTGGAAAACTGTATTCAACTCATTCATTGAACTATCAATGCCTTCTAAGTCCTCAGCCTTGTGAGCATCTTTCAGTTTTTGCAATGCTTCGTCAATAGGTTTACGCTTATCAGCTGGAATTTTATCACCATATTCACTTAACTGTTTTTCTGTTTGAAAAATCACAGAATCAGCCTGATTAATCTTATCAATTTTTTCTTTTACTATCTTATCAGACTCAGCATTTGCCTGAGCTTCTTCTTTCATTTTTTTGATTTCATCTTCTGATAATCCTGATGAAGCTTCGATACGAATTGACTGTTGTTTACCTGTACCTTTATCTTTTGCAGATACCTGTAAAATACCATTTGCGTCGATATCAAATGACACCTCAATTTGAGGCACCTGTCTAGGAGCTGGTGGAATACCATCAAGATGGAATCTACCAATTGTTTTATTATCTCTTGCCAATGATCTTTCTCCTTGTAAAACATGAATTTCTACTGAAGGTTGATTCTCAACAGCTGTTGTAAAAACTTCTGACTTTTTGGTTGGAATCGTTGTATTTGATTCAATAAGTTTTGTCAATACACCACCCATTGTTTCAATACCTAATGAAAGTGGAGTAACATCAAGAAGCAATACATCTGTCACCTCTCCTGTAAGGACACCACCTTGAATAGCAGCACCAATTGCAACGACTTCATCAGCATTAACACCTTTTGATGGAGCTTTTCCAAAAAAGTCTTTTACTTTCTCCTGAATTGCAGGAATACGTGTAGAACCACCTACTAAAAGAACTTCATCGATTTCTGAAATTGAATATCCTGAATCTTTAAGAGCAAGTTTACAAGGTTCAATAGTTGCATGAATTAATTCATCCGTTAATTTTTCAAACAATGATCTTGAAAGTGTTCTAACAAGGTGTTTTGGGATACCATCAACCGGCATAATATAAGGAAGATTTATCTCTGTACTAGTTGAGCTTGACAATTCGATTTTTGCTTTTTCTGCAGCTTCTTTAAGTCTTTGCAAAGCCATTGGATCTTTTCTTAAATCAATGTTTTCATCTTTCTTAAATTCTTCTGCCAACCAATTCATAATTACCTGATCGAAATCATCACCACCAAGGTGTGTATCACCATTTGTTGATTTAACTTCAAAAACACCATCACCTAACTCCAATATCGAAATATCAAATGTTCCACCACCAAGGTCAAACACAGCTACTTTCATATCTTTATTTTTCTTATCAAGACCGTAAGCTAATGCAGCAGCTGTCGGTTCATTAATAATACGTTTAACGACTAATCCTGCGATTTCACCAGCTTCTTTAGTTGCTTGACGTTGTGAGTCATCAAAATATGCAGGAACTGTAATTACTGCTTCGGATACTTCGTGTCCTAAATAATCTTCAGCTGTTTTTTTCATTTTCTGCAAAACCATAGCTGAAATTTCTTGTGGAGTGTATTTCCTATCACCAATTTCAACTCTTGGTGTATTATTATCGCCTTTAATAACTTTATAAGATACGCGGTTAACATCCTTACTTACGTTATCAAATTTTTCACCCATAAATCTTTTTATAGAAAAGACCGTATTTTGCGGATTAGTAATCGCCTGACGTTTTGCAGGATCACCAACCTTGCGTTCTCCATCCTTTAAAAAGCCAACAATCGAAGGAGTAGTTCTGTGCCCTTCGCTATTGGGTATAACAACAGGCTCATTACCTTCCATTACGGCAACACATGAATTTGTTGTTCCTAAGTCTATTCCAATAATTTTATTCATTTTTTCTTTTTTTGTATTGTTATTAATTTCGTTTTGTAATTTTCTACATTCTCGTATAGTCAATTGCTGTGCCATTACAAAAACCTATAATTTTACTGCTTATTTGACATAATTGCATTATGATTTGTGATTGCATTGTCATGAATGTATGACAAAATGGCTGAAAAATGGGATTGCATTTTAAATCACTCGGAATATCGATGAATTTATATCAATTTGAAAGGCTTCAGATTCCTTATAATATCTTTTTA
The DNA here is from genome assembly GCA_964622935.1 of uncultured Bacteroidales bacterium. Taxonomy (GTDB): domain Bacteria; phylum Bacteroidota; class Bacteroidia; order Bacteroidales; family ML635J-15; genus Bact-19. The sequence goes on from CAZUQY010000401.1 coordinate 2,815, forward strand.
GACGATTAATAATCTAACATTTTTGACAATAATATATCCTCTAACAGATTTATTCTCCATAGCCTAGAATCTTGGCTGTCCTTTTTTTTGTATTAACTTCAATAAAAATTTCACCTCCTGCCCCAACCATGCCTTTATCATCTTCAGGAATTATAGATTTTAGTTTATATGTCAAATGCCAAATATCTGGTCCAATAAACTCTTCACCTTTTATAAGCATATTTTCAATACTAATTAATCTAAAATCACTTCTTTGAGCATCCATATCAAAAAGCAAGCTATCAGAAAGTTCAATAGCTTGTAAATAAACAACATCATCATTTTCTATTATCTGAGAATATGATAAAAATGAGTTGAAGATAAGGACTATAATTAATATCTTTTTCATATCTGTTATTTTAAAGTTCAAAA
>CAZUQY010000402.1:0-3215 GCA_964622935.1 uncultured Bacteroidales bacterium
ATTCCATGTAACCAGATACCAATCATTTTCAATTATATGATCCATTTGTTACTAATCAAATGACAATTCGAGATTTATTATGCCACAGAACTGGTCTAAAAACATTTAGTGGAGATTTAATTTGGTATGCTTCTGATCACTCAAGAAAAGAGGTTATACGTCAGGCAAGATATTTAGAACCAACTTATGGTTTTAGAGAGCATTTTGGATATTCAAATATTATGGTTCTTACTGCTGGGCAAATTGTAGAATATGTTACAGATACAACTTGGGATGATTTTCTCGAGTATAGAATTTTTGAACCTCTGGAAATGAATCGTACAAATACAAGTATTATCCAAAACAAACAGCTTGATAATGTAGCAAGCTGTCATGCATATGTTGAGGATAAAAACATTGTTGTACCTTATATTAATTGGGATAATATTGCTCCAGCAGGAAGCATCAACTCCAATGTACACGATATGACCAAATGGCTAATCTTGCAACTAAATAAAGGTGTTTATAATGGTGCTAGAATTTTTAGTGCAGATGCTTCTGATGAAATGTGGAAACCTCATACTATTCAGGATGTTTCATCATTTACTAAAAATATTCATCCATCAACGCACTTTAAATCCTATGGGCTTGGTTGGGGTTTGTATGATTATAATGGTTATTTAATTGTTACCCATAATGGTGGTTATGATGGTATGATCTCACAGACAGTCCTGATACCTGAATTAGATTATGGATTTATAGTGTTGACAAATAATTTATCAATGTACTATATGGTTGCTCAGGATCAGTTATTAGATTATTTAACTACTAATAAGTTAGATTCATCGTGGAGTGATTATTTTCTAAAGGTAAAACAATGGAATGATGATTATGATGTCGAGGAAAAGCAAGCATGGGCAGAATCACAAGTAAAAGGAACTAAACCATCTTTTGAAATGGAAGAATATGCAGGGGTTTATACTTCTGATGTTTATGGTGATGTTCAGGTAAGCATAAAATCCGGAAAGCTTTATCTAGAGATGTCTCATACTTCAATTTACCAAGGCGAGTTAAGTCACTGGCATTACGATACTTTTGTGATTAAATTTGATCAAGCTCCATCTTTGCCTTCAGGCATTGTAAGTTTTATTTCAGATAAATATGGTAAAATCAACGAAATGAAAATTGATATTCCAAATCCTGATTTTGATTTTACAGAATTAAAACTTTACAAAACAAATTAAATCAATTTGATGGCGCAAAGCAGAGCTGATAGATTAGGAGAGGAGAAAATTAGCAAACTTTTATGGAGTTTATCTCTGCCTTCAATAATGGGAATGTTAGCTATTTCCATTTATAATATTGCTGATACAATATTTATTGGCCGTGGTGTTGGGACATTAGGAATTGCAGGAATTTCAGTTTCGTTACCACTTTTGATGACAATAAATACATTTGGTCATGCAATCGGAATGGGAGGGGCTTCAATAGTGTCAAGAGCACTAGGAGCAAAAGATATAGCAAAAGCAAATCTGACTTTAAATAGTTTACTTACTATAATCATTACACTCAATCTGGTGGTTTTTGCCATTGCATTCCCTAATTTAAGAGTTTTGCTGAAACTGTTTGGTGCAAATCAAGAAATCATGCCTTATGCATATACTTATGCAAGTTGGGCTTTGCCAGGAACATTCTTTTTAAATATTCTATTTGTTTTAATGAACGTTATCAGAGCCGAAGGAAATGCTAAATTTCCAATGCTCAGTCAATCTATTGCAGCGGGGTTAAACTTGATTATAGATCCGATTTTTATTTTTACATTTGATATGGGAATTATGGGTGCTGCTCTGGCAACAACCATATCACAATTTGTAGGATTTTTACTATCTGTTTGGTATTACACATTAAATCCAAAAAGCATTTTAAAGCTTGATATTAAGAAGATATTGTCAATACCTGATAAAGCCATAACATTAGAGACATTTGCAATTGGAGCAAGTTCATTCGGAAGACAAGTAGCATCTTCTGCAATGAGTATTGTTTTAAACAACGCATTGCTATTCTATAGTGGTAGTTCTGCAATAGCAGCATTTGGTATTATTTTTAGACTGTCAATGTTCATATTTATGCCGCTATTTGGAATAACTCAGGGCTTTATGCCAATTGCTGGATATAATTATGGTGCAAATAATAATAAAAGAGTTCTCGAAGCTTTTAAAATTGCAACAACTTGGGCAACTGCGTTCTGTGTCGTAGCTTTTGTTGTATATTATTTGCTTGCAAGACAGTTGGTAATGATTTTTACTGATGAAATTGAACTAATTAATATTGGATCAAGAGCAATGAAAGTCTTCATAATTGCATTTCCAATTATAGGTTTCCAAATTATAGGTGGTGGGCTTTTTCAAGCTCTTGGAAAAGCAAAAGCATCATTGTTTCTAGCTTTATCAAGACAGCTATTGTTTCTTATTCCTTTTGTGTTGATTTTTCCACTTATTTGGGGAGTAGACGGCATTTGGTTTTCGTTTCCGTCTGCTGATATACTTTCAGCAATTGTAACTTTTCTTATGATTATTTCACTTACTAGGAAGCTTAAATTATCAAAATCATAAAGTTTTTTGCTTTGTTTATTTATTTATTACATGACATTTGTCAGTATTTTCAACGTGCTTAGTGTTTATTAACAGTCGGGTTAGTATAGTTTTTACCATATATTTAAACATAATCCAATAATTCGAGTTAAATTTGCAGCTAATTATATTTTATGGAAACTATAAATAAATTAACCATACCTGCTTTTTTAAATAGATCGTTTCAAAAGTATTCCTCAAATGATTTCCTAGGATTTTCAGATGAAAAGCCAAAATCATATGCAGAAATCCACGAAGAAGTTAAATCTGTTATTGCATTTTTAGAAAATCTTGGAGTAAAACAAGGGGATAAAGTTGCAATATTTTCAAATAATATGCCTAATTGGGGTATAACATATTTTGCAACGGTTACTCTTGGTGCAATAGCAGTACCTCTATTGCCAGATTTTAGTGAATCTGAATTAGAGAATATCTTAAACCATAGTGAAACAAAAGTGATTTTTACTTCTGAGTTATTAGAAGATAAAGTAATAAATGTAAATACTGAATTTCTTGAATCTAAAATTAGAATAAATGATTTTACAAACATTGATGTAAAAGCTGATGCAAAACCAGCGTTACCATAAGTACTTCGATAAAAACAAA
>CAZUQY010000403.1:0-3208 GCA_964622935.1 uncultured Bacteroidales bacterium
AGGGTTTAAAGATATTTCAAGATCTGCAACTCTCATTGCAAGATCGTATCTTTCTACCATAATAAAATAAGTTTTTATATCATCAGTAACAGCTTTGCTAAGATTTTCTTTTTTTAAATTTTCAAATGCCAAAACATAATAATTGGTAGCACTCAGTGTGTCTCCTAGTTCAAGTTTTGATTTTGCTGTAAATAAATATGCTTTGTCAAATTCTTTATCACCTATGTTTTTATTCTTGTTGATATAGTCATCAAGATCAGAGATTGATTGATTGTATTTCTTTAAATAATAATTTGTTATCCCACGATTAAGATAAGAAGAAGCAATTGTAGAATCAGCTTTTATACTTTTACTAAATTGCTGCTCTGCCAGAGTGTAGTTTTTATAAATAATCATATTGATGTAACCCAAATTATGCCATGGATTTGAATAAGTTGTATCGATTTCGGTAGCTCTAGCAAAGTGCATCTCAGCTAAATCTATTTGATTTCTGTAATTATTAATAGGTAATTTTTTCTTAATAGCTGAATAAACCTCACCAATTAAAAGATTTGCATATAGTGTATTTGCTTTGGCCGAATTCTCAAGATGCTGAATATCATGTGTATATAGGGTTTCTCGGTTTTTCCAGTCTGGATTTCTATTTATACTAACTAAAGCGTTTGGCAAAATTATTATTGCTGCCAATATTAACGATTTGTTTTTTAACGATTTGTTGTGACTTTCGAAATTGGTTGATTTTAGTAGTTTGAGGATTATAAAAACAATTATTAAACTAAACCCTATGCTGGGTACAAATAGTAAACGTTCAGCAATTATACCTGTCATAGGAAATAGCATGTTTGCAAATGGGAATATTGCAATAAAATAAAAGAGTATCCCAAAAGATAAGAGCGATCGTTTATTGAAGCCTTTAAATGCTATGTATAATAGAAAAAGATGAAATATAAGAGATAATATAACTAAGAAATCTTTCATTGTTACGTCAGGAACCATTTTATAACCATAGTAGAATCTTAATGGATATGGTATCAACATAAGTTTTGCATAATAGCCTAAACTGTAAATTCCAACTGCGACTTTTTTGGTTTTACTATTGGTTGTAAAAGATGGGTTTTGCCATTTGTAAACAGGTGCATTTGTTTCTGGCAGAGATTGTTTTGGAACAAAATAGGTAATTGCTAAAACAACTCCAATTAATACAACTAAAAGAGAAAATGTAATAAAAGTTTTCTTTGTAGCATTCTCAATCCAATTTATTTTAATAACTAGATTGTTTTTCTCAGGTAGAAAAGTGAAAAATAGAGTAAGTAATGCAAGTAATCCAATGATTTGTGATTTTAAAATCATAGTGATAATTGTTAATAAGACACTCACACTCCAAAAAATCATGTTTCTTTTGGTTGTTTTAATCCTATTGTCTTTTTTTCTGTTTCTTATTAATATGTAGATATAAGTAAAAACGTATAATCCAAATATTACAAATTCATTTATACCTAGGTTAGCATTATGTATTTTAAGTTTAATATTTCCAAATAACCTAAAATCCTTGTTGATTAAAACAAAAGAGATCATTAACACAATTAAAAAAGCTTTTAATATATGATCAGAACTTCTTAGGTTGATTTTACCTTTGCGTTCGATTTGTGACAATAGTTTTAAGTCTGTTCTAAAGAAAACTATTGTTAATGGGATTAAAACAGCAAACACTATAGCCGATTCCTTAGCAAGAAAAGCAAGCCCTAGTGATAAAACAGAAATTATCAGATTTTGAGGTTTTTTTAATTTGTAGAATTTTAGAGCATATATTGCTGCAATTAAACTAAATATTAGACTTATTATTTCTTCCCTATTTTTAATGCTGAGTACAACCTCACTGTGTATTGCATGTGTTTGGAATATTAAAACAATTAGGAACGAAATCCAGATATATCCATCAGGGAACTTTTGTTTTAATATCTGTTTCATAAGGTTGAAAAGAAGAAAACAGCAAATAATATAGTATAGGATATTAAAAAAATGAGCAGAATGAGAATTGATACCAAAGAATTGGTATTCGATTGCGTAGATTGCAATTGTTAATGGTCTGTATCCAAAGTACTGTTCGTCTCTGGTATTATATCTCGACGCGAAAATTTCTGGAATCCCGCTGATGCCCTTTTGTACCAAGGAATGATTCTCGTAAACATAATCATCATCAATGTTGAAATCGTTTCCAATAGACTGTCCATACAGTACAAAAGCAGTTAGTCCTATTAATATATAGTATATTAAGGATTTGCTTTTTTTATTCTTATTATCTGAGTTGTTTTTGTGCTTCACTTTTTTTAATTTGATGTAAAAATAAAAAAAAATGACAATAGTCAGTATATTTTTCTTGTTAAAAAACTTGATATGGAAAAAAGTTTATACCTTAAGATGCAGAGTTTCAGTAGTTTTTAGCGTTGGATAAAAAAAAGTAAAAAAAAAAGTAAAAAAAGTTTTGGTGATAATAAAAATGTATCTATTTTTGCAGTCCCAAAACGATGGGATATTATCCGAGAGGTTGATAAAAAATAAACAAGTTCTTTGATTTATTGATGAGTAGCAAAAAGAAACAGGTTAAAAAAAGATAATTTTTTTAAAAGGAGGCAGGGTTAAACGAAAGATAATTAAGATTTTATATTACAACGAAGAGTTTGATCCTGGCTCAGGATGAACGCTAGCGGGAGGCTTAACACATGCAAGTCGAGGGGTAACAGGAGTAGCAATACTTGCTGACGACCGGCGCACGGGTGAGTAACGCGTATGCAACCTACCCTTTACAGGAGGATAGCCCGGAGAAATTCGGATTAATACTCCATAGTTTCGTGATATCGCATGGTATTACGAATAAAGCTCAGGCGGTAAAGGATGGGCATGCGTACCATTAGTTAGTTGGTGAGGTAACGGCTCACCAAGACAGCGATGGTTATGGGGTCTAAAAGGATGGTCCCGCACACTGGTACTGAGACACGGACCAGACTCCTACGGGAGGCAGCAGTGAGGAATATTGGTCAATGGGCGAAAGCCTGAACCAGCCATCCCGCGTGAAGGATGACAGTCCTAGAGATTGTAAACTTCTTTTATATAGGAAGAATAAGAACTACGTGTAGTTTGATGACTGTACTATATGAATAAGCACCGGCTAACTCCGTGCCAGCAGCCGCGGTAATACGGAGGGTGCAAG
>CAZUQY010000404.1:0-3194 GCA_964622935.1 uncultured Bacteroidales bacterium
CATGTATGTAGTCGTTTGGCGTTACGTTGTTTTTCATTTCGCTATTTTTTTCATTAATAACTATTCCCTTCAACCAAATACCACTCAACCCACGAATCCAATTGTTTTATTGAATTAGGACGAAGTAAAATCTCTCGTTTATTATCGAGCAAATATATGGATGGCGTTGCAAATACATGATAGTTTTTTACAGCAGGACTTTCCCATTTTTTATAATTGCATACACTTATAAAAGGAAAAATGCCGGTGAAGTTTTTTAAAACGTCTTTGTCTTCATCAAGAGAAATAAAAACAACCTCTATGTTTTGAGATTTCCATTTGTTATATATTTCTGCTATTTGTCTAAGTTCAGACGGGCAGGCAGGGCACCAGCTTGCTCCAAATATTACTACTGTATATTTGCTTTTTATATCTGATAAGCTTTGCGGAATATTGTCGGTTTCGTAATTAGGTGCAAAAATATCGCCATTAAATGCAATGTCAGGTGCCGTGTTTCCAATTTTCATGACACGGTAGTTCTCCATCTGTGCTGCAAGGTCGTTGTTAATGGTACAATTTGCTTCATTTAATACTTTCAAAGCCAGATATTCGGAGGATGTAAACAAACTGCGTTTTTCCAACAACTTAAACAAGTATTCTGTTATTTCATTCAGTTTTTGTTCATCTGCCAAAAGCTTCTCTATTAAATTATCAATGGATTTATTCATTTCGATATAAGCCGAATCAAGCGAATGTCCGCTGTTTTCAATTAACCAAAAGTGACTGTCTATGACATCTCCTAGCAAACCACTTTTATACAAACGGTAGTCTGTGTAATCCATGGTTCGGAATGCAGCAATAGTTGATGGAATTTCATCGGTGCGATACTGTGCAATTACCGAAACAGAACTTACCAGCTTACGGATAGGCAAATACCAGCTCACATAAGAATCATTTGGTAAACATGCCAGAAAAACACTATCCTCCTCTTTAATGCGTTGTTTTTCGTTTTCTATTGTTTGTTTGGGAATTTCATGAACAGTAAAAAGTGAATCCTTTTCATAAATCTTTGCTAAGTAATCCCATGCACTCAGGGTTTGTTCACGGCGTGGATGTTCAGTTGCATATTGCTCAAACAGCAGATTTTGCTTGCCGTTTAAAATCACAATTGATTCGGGAAAATCCAGTGATTCGCCTTCGAGTTCTATAGTTTCATTATCCGCCAGTATTATAATAAAGGTTTTCCCGTTTTCTGCCATAAGATAGCCCATACCGTAATCATTCTTGCTATATTTTAAGTTAAAATTTCCTTTTTCATTAGCTCTTACACTATCAATGGTGTAGGTAATGAAGCCGTTAAAACCAACAAGTTTAATTTGTTGGTTAGCAAGGTCTGAAAAAGTCCCAGTAATAGTTTGGCTATATGCCTGGAAAGATATGATTAGGCTAAGTGTTAGTAAAAAGTTTTTAAAGTTCATAAAGTAGAAAGTTTATAAAGTTTTGATTAAACCTGAAAGTATTTTTGATATTTCTTAGGCAAGAGAAAACAGGCTATTGAAATTATCCCTTGAGATATTTTTAAATCTTTTGCCAAATAAAGCATAGAGCGAACTTCGCTACAAGAACCTTTGACGATAAATGAATATTGCTTAAACTCATTATTGCTTTTACACTTAAAGCCTTCGGCAATATTATTCATTACCGAAACAGAAGCCCTTTGTATTTGGTCTTTAAACCCAAAATTTTTGCTTTCTGCAAACAATGAATATATATTAATCGTTAATAACTTCTTTGCTTTTTGCCAAATAATAATATCCCCAAATCCTCAAATCCTCACATCAATTATTGTTTAATTATTTTAAATGTTTTTACTTCTTTGTTGCCTTCGGTAATTTTTACAAAATAAGTGGCAGGCACAAGATTGCTCATAATAATGCTGGTCTGGGTGCTTGTAATTTTTTCGTTTTGCAAAAGCTTTCCGTTTATATCGAACAGTTGAAAGTGTAAAGTTGAAAGTTCAAAGTCTTGTACTTCCAAGGTAAGATAATCGGTTGTAGGGTTAGGATAAGCCGATACTATAAGCTTAATGTCTTTAGCTTCTTCAATTGTAGTTACTACCGAAATTTCAAAAGCTTGTTGCACTCCTTCCGATATCGAACCATTTGTTCCAGTGTGGGTTTGATAAACAACTTGTCCAACGGAATAACTCGCCGAACCTTCAATGCCCGTAGCATCTCCGCCTGTGGTGTTAATGCTTTCTTGTGCCTGTAGTCCTGTCAGTCCAAGTCCTAACAAGAATATTGTACTTAACTTTACTTTTTTGTGTCGCATGGTTGTCCTGTTTTATTGGTTATTAATCTTCTTTCTTTATTGCTTTTTTGTTTCATGCTTGTTTTAGGTTTTGCGCTAATTAACGCCAACCTATTGTGTCATCAAATTTCTATTTTTGTTGTATAATGGTTTTGTAACATACAAATATATCTTTTAATATTATAAAAGGCAAGTTTTAGAAATTATTTTTTTGAAATTTGTTAGCCATTATTTGCTGGTATTTTAGATAAAAAAATGCTTATTGCTATATCTTTTGACATTTTATTTAATATTTTTACCTTTGTCGCGAAAATGAATTTATAATGAGGAGCTTGCTCCAAAAAACAAATTATTATGGATATTGATATTAAAGGAAAAGATTTTGTAAAAATTAACTATACAGGAAAATTAGACGATGGTTCTGTATTTGACTCATCAGAAGGTCGTGACCCTCTAGCATTTGTTCTTGATGTAGGTATGATAATTAAAGGTTTAGAAGTTGATGTTAAAGAAGCTAAAATTGGCGACAAACGCACAGTAGTAATTGCTTCTGAAAATGCTTACGGTCCAGTTAGAGACGAAGCTTTTCAAGAAGTTCCTAAAACACAGTTTCCAGCAGATCTGAAATTAGAAGCTGGAATTACATTACAAGCTCAAACAGAACAAGGCCCTATTCCTGTTGTTGTTAGTGAAATTAAAGAAGAAGTTGTTATAGTTGACCTTAACCACCCTTTGGCTGGTAAAGAATTAACTTTTGAGTACGAAGTACTTGAAAAACGTGCAGCTACTGAAGAAGACCTTAAAGCTATGATGGGCGAGCAACCACAACAATAAGACTCATTTAATGATATTACAAAAGCTCTTGCCAATGGTGAGGGCTTTTTTTGTTGACTACAGTTAACTAG
>CAZUQY010000405.1:0-3187 GCA_964622935.1 uncultured Bacteroidales bacterium
ATATATTTTTCAATAAAAAAACACAAAATAAGTTATGTGTTTTTATTTAAAGATACTAAGTTTGTAGTTAAAATACTTTAACAACAAGTTAAACCCAAATTCTTGATTATGACAGGTATAGACAACTACAATTTTGAAAACAAAAGAGTTTTATTACGTGTTGATTTTAACATTCCAATAACTAGTGATGAGTATGATTCTGTTGATGATACAAGGATCAGGCTTTCATTACCGACAATTCAGAAGATTCTATCAGAAAAAGGCTCAATAATTATACTTACACATTGGGGTAGTCCAAAAGGAAAACCTGCACCCAAAAGGTCATTGAAGGAGATTTTACCTATTATAGAAAAACTAATCGGAAGGAAAATAATCTTTTGTGAAGATCCTTTGTCGGAAGAAACTCTAATTGCCTCAAGAAATTTGAAGTCCGGAGATATTATGCTTCTTGAAAACATGAGATTTTATAAAGAAGAACTTGATGCAGATGAAGAATTTGCTGAAAAACTTTCAAAATTGGGAGATTGTTTTGTGAATAATTCTTTTGGTACAGCTCATCGGAATCATGCTTCAACTGCGACTATTGCCAAATTTTTTCCTTATGATAAGATGTTTGGATATGTTTTTGAAAGTGAAATGAAAAAACTTGATAAACTTTCAAAAAGTTCGGAATCACCATTTACACTTATGATAGGAGGAGATAAGGTTACCTCTAAAATTGGGATTGTAGAAGCATTATTACCCAAAATTGACAATCTACTTATTGGTGGTGGAATTGCATACACTTTTGCAAGGGCAAAAGGTTATAATGTTGGGAATTCTCTTGTAGAAGAAGAATATATTGAAGTAGCGAAGAGAATCCTAGAAAATGCTGAGAAGTTTAATGTAAATATACAACTACCTGTAGATTGTATTATAGCTGATAAAAATGGGAATAATGCAAATATTGAGCATTGTGATTTTTGTGAGATTCCTGATAATTGGATGGGATTAGATATTGGTATTAAAACAGTTGATGTTTTTGCCGAGATAATTGAAGATTCAAAAACATTGCTTTGGGATGGACCTATGGGAGTTTATGAAATGTCACATTTTTCGTATGGCACTTTGAAACTTGCGCTTTCCATAGCTAGAGCTACTGATAAAGGATTGTACTCTGTTGTTGGTGGTGGGGATACAATAGCCGCTTTAAATAAATACAGTTTGGCTCATAAAATATCTTATATTAGCTCTGCTGGTGGGGCTTTACTCGAATATTTTGAAAAAAAGAATTTGCCATCTATAAAAGCAATTATTGAATCGTTTAGTATCGATGATTATAATTTTTATGGAAAAAAAGTCTTGATGAGAGTAGATTTTAATGTCCCATTAAATGAAAAATTTGAAATCGTTGATAATACTCGGATTATTACAGCTGTTCCAACAATAAGAAAAATCCTAGCTGATGGTGGATCAGTTATTTTAATGACACATATAGGTAGGCCAAAAGGTCAGTACGAAGAACAATATACAGTAAAGCATATTGTTCCTTATCTTTCAAAGATTCTTGAATGCGAAGTGAAATTTGCTCCTGATTGTATTGGTGATGAAGCTGTTGAATTGGCAAAGAACCTTAATTCTAGAGATGTCATGATTCTTGAAAATCTTAGGTTTAATCCATTAGAAACAAAAAATGATGAAGAATTTGCTTCTAAACTTGCCAGACTTGGTGATGTTTATATTATGAATGCGTTTGGTACAGCACATAGAGCTCATGCTTCAACTTACATGATTGCTAAATTTTTTCCTGATGATAAAATGTTAGGTTATCTTATCGAGAGTGAAATAAATAATATTAATAGGGTGTTGTATAAGGGAGAAAATCCATTTACTGCAATTATCGGTGGATCAAAAGTATCCACAAAAATCGATATTATTAGAGCATTAATGGAGAAAGTGGATAATCTGATAATCGGTGGAGGTATTGCTTTTACTTTTATTAAAGCAATGGGAGGCAATATTGGAGAATCACTTGTTGAAGAGGATTATGTCTCTGTTGCAAAAGATATACTTGAGCAAGCTCTTAAGACAGATGTTAAATTATATTTGCCAATTGATTGTGTTATTGCTGATAAGTTTGATAATAATGCTAAAATTAAACACTGTAAGATAAACGAAATCCCAGAAGGATGGATGGGATTGGATATTGGGATTAAAACAGCCGAAACATTTGCAAAAGTCATTGAAAAGTCAAATACTTTGCTTTGGAATGGACCAATGGGGGTGTTCGAATTAGACCATTTTTGTAATGGAACGATAAAAATTGCACTTGCTGTTTCTCGGTCAACTGATTTTGGAGCGTTTTCGCTTGTTGGAGGAGGAGATAGTATCGCCGCCTTAAATAAGTATGGGATGGCACATAAAATTAGCTATGTATCTACTGCTGGAGGGGCTTTGCTTGAATACATAGAGGGTAAAGAGCTTCCTAGTTTGAAAGCAATTAGAATTCGAATATAATAAATAAAGGTACTCTAGGGTGGGTTTTTGAGAGCTTTATAAACATACGTATTAATACGTAATTATACGTAACTGTGAATAACTCTTACGTAAAATAGTCATGTTTTTGACTTAAAACTGACAATATTTTTTACTTTTGCTGACATTAATCATTATTTTTCTTACTATGAGGAAGATTTTTCTATTAATTATTGTCGCTTTGCTTACACATTTCACTTTGTTTTCACAAACAGTTTTACTTAGTGGTAACGTCACAGAAAAAGGAAATGAGGAGGTTCTTTATGGTGTAAACATCATTATTAATAATGCAAATAAACTAGTTGGGGATAAAACTCAATTAGGGACAACTTCTGACTTTGATGGGAATTACAAGATTGCATTGTATCCCGGAACTTACTTAGTAAAGTTTGTTTACATTGGATATGAAGAAATTTCTCATACAGTTGAGCTTAACGTTGGCAAACCCGTTGTTCTTAGTGTAGAGTTAGAACAGAAGGCTGAAATTATTGACGAAGTTGTTGTAAGCGCTGGTAAGTATGAGCAGAAATTGTCAGAGGTTACAGTATCAATGGATGTTATTAAACCAAAAGCTATAGAGAACAACAACTCTTTTAATATGGCTGATGCTATTAATCGAATAGCTGGTGTTGACATACAGGATAAGCAGCCAAGTATTCGTTCTAGTACAGGA
>CAZUQY010000406.1:0-3152 GCA_964622935.1 uncultured Bacteroidales bacterium
CAGACGCTAGAATAGACCTGTTTCCAAGTGCTCTTGGGCCAAATTCAAGTCTCCCCTGATGCCATCCAACAGTTTTCTTTGCAATAACACTTTTACAAACAATTTCAAGAAGTTCGTTATATTCTAGTTTTTCATATTCTAGTTGATTTGCTTTTAAAGCAATTTCATATTCTTTATCAGAATATTCAGGTCCAAAATATGCATGATTGAATACAAATTTACGAGGATTTTGTAAAATAATGTTATATACGTAAAATGCAGCACCTATTGCTGCCCCAGCATCTCCTGCACCAGGCTGAATAAATATATTTTCAATAGGAGTTTGTTCTAAGATCTTTTGATTTGCCACACAATTTAATGATACCCCTCCTGCCAAACAAAGATTTTCACTTCCATATTTCGTATAAATATGTTTTGCAGATTTTATCAAGCTTTCTTCAATACAGAATTGAAGTGTTGCAGCAATGTCTTTATGCCTTTCTTCATATTCTGTACCGGGCTTTCTTGGTTCTCCCAGCAACCTTATAAGCTTATTCGAATACATCCGTTTTCTTTTGTTTAACGAAAAGTATTTTTGATTTAATATATAACTGCCGTCATCAGCAATTTTTATTATTTGTTCAAATTCTTTAATAAAAGACGGCTTTCCAAAACTTGCAAGAGCCATTGTTGTTCCTTCTCCACTATTTGCTTTGAATCCAAGAAACGTCGTAATGGCAGTGTATAATAGCCCTAATGAGTTCGGATAGTTGATTTGATAATCTAGGTCGAATTTATTGGATTTTCCAAAACCTATGCTCGAAGTCGCAAATTCACCAACTCCGTCATTTATTAATATTCCTGCTTCTTCAAAAGGAGAAACTAAAAATGTGCTTGCTGCATGAGCATGATGATGAGGAATAAAAAGCACTTCGCCTTTATAAGCAAACTCTCTTTTTAATACTGCAGGAAGTATTAGCCTGTCCTGTAACCATTGAGGTGTGTTTCTTATAAAAGAGCCATAAGATGCCGGAAATTTTGCTACGATATCTTGTATAACTCTGTTAAATTTCAGATATGGCTTTTCATAAAATGCTACATAGTCAATATCATTAAAACTTATGCTTGATGCTTGGATGCAATGGTTGATAGCGTTGATAGGGAAGTCTGATGAGTTTTTAATTCTGTTAAACCTCTCCTCCTGGACAGCAGCAACTAATTCACCATCTTTAATAAGGCAAGCTGCAGAATCATGGTAATAGCAAGATATTCCAAGTATATTCATAATTGTTAGTTTAACTATGTCAAAAATACTATTATTTTTGAATAATGTAGACTTAGAGTCAATGAATTGACATTAGTATTTATAAGTACTTCGAAAAATCAATATTCATTTTGGCAGCAACATCTTGTAATGTTTCTTGGTTAAAATTGATTTTAAGCTGTTCCAATGCTTCTTCACGAGTAATTACACCTTCACGTATTAATTTACTGGCTTCAACATGATAATGTGTATATCCGAAGTGTTTTAGCGAGTTGTGAACTGAAATAAAGTTTAAAGTACAATTTGTTGATCCAGCCGGATAGCTTAATTTTGGAGCTTTCCAATCAAGTTCTGTTTGAATTATTTTTACATATTCATCAGGGCCATATGGTAAGAACCAATGTGGAGATATTACTAATGATTTATGTTTTTTCTTAGCTCTCTTTAGAACTTCTTCCATACTTTTTGGAAAGTCGTGGTATTGTGGTAAATCTTTGAGCTCATTGTCAAGGAAAGTTTTTGTACTGTCTGCCATGGCTTTAAATTCTGCTGCATGAACGTTACAACCACATTTTGACATTACTTCCTGTTTTGTTGATTGCCCTTTTGTCCAGCCTGCTACTATTAATGGAATGTCGTAGCGAGCTGCAACATCAAATGCCAAATCCATGTACCAAATTGAGCATGGGTGGCAAATTACGGCTTTTGAGTCACTAGTTATCATCTTTTCGAACATCGGTTTCATAAAAGATGATTTGTACAAAATTAAATCAATATTTAGTTTTTCCACAGCAACTTCAACATTCCGAATAGCTTCTTGTGTTTCGAAGCCATGATCAAACATGAAAGCCAATATATTAAGGTTATATCTTTTCTTCATGAAGTATAGAGCAGATGTGCTATCTTTTCCACCACTACACATTACCATGCAATCATATCTTTTTTTTCCTCGATGTTTGTCAAGTATTTTTATTAAATCACTTTCCAAAGGCTTCTGTGATATCTCAATTTTCTTCGAATAGTCATGTGCAAGGCATATATTACAAACACCATCATCATTTAAAAAAACATCAGGTTTATTTTCTGGCATTATGCACCTTTTACACAAATCTCTTTCCACCATGCTAAAAAATCTTTATAAACAAATGAATATTATGACCAATAACTTCAACTTCTAACATTTTATAGTCAGGCTCTTCTCTAATTGCATCAGGAATTTTATCAAGGGAAATCATATCATCCAAAATAACTTCTAAAATATCCCCAGCATCCAAAGCCTCTAATGTTACCAATATCTTTGGAAGATTTCCTGGGCATGGTTTCCCTCGCAAATCAAGTATTTCGCTTACCCTTACCATAATTTAAACTCCCGCATAAATAAATGAAACGATTACTGCTGGACCTATGTAATAAACAAGAAAACCCAAAATTGCCAAAATTATAAAGATGGGAGCAAGAAAACTAAGTTTGTGTTTTCTTATCATCTTAAACATCTCTTTAATTATGTATCCTATTTTTTTCATATTATCCACTCTCCCTTTACCTGACCTTAAGATGGCCTTCCCTGCCGATCAGCCGTATGGCCGGTGCCGTCATACAATCATCCTAGTTTTCATCCCTAACCGGACGTTGCACAATTTCAGCATGATTCAACCCCTCATCGTCATAGAGCTTCATTAAAGATACGGTTTGCGCGTGCAGTTTTTCACGCACGGCAGCGAATTCGGAGTTGTGGAACAGATTCCGGGTTTCCTGCGGATCGGTTTTCCGATCATAAAGGATGTTAAAAGGACTCTCGCCTTCCGGGTCGATTACAGAAAAGGAATAGGTATAGCGGCGGGTATAAACGCCCCGCCAATTCAACGGAACAAAAAGCAGTGGCAGGGCCTCTACCCCGCCGTCATTCACG
>CAZUQY010000407.1:0-3145 GCA_964622935.1 uncultured Bacteroidales bacterium
CGTTAATTGACTTCATAATTCAATTTTTTATTCTTTAATTAATTGATTTACAAAACTTTTATTATCAGTACTGATTTTGATGTAATAAACTCCAGCTGATAAATCTTTAATATCAATTGCATTCCCGTTTGAAATAGATTTGCCGGAAGAAATTAACTGTCCATTGATATTAATGATTTGATATGAGAAAATATCAGAGTTTTCAACATTTACATAAATACAAGTGCTTGCTGGATTAGGATAAATTCCAGTATAACTTGAGTTTTCAACAACTGAAGTAGAAATATCAATAACTGTTGAATAAGTAATGCTGCTACAATCATTTGTTGCTGTAAGAGATACTGTGTATGTGCCATCCGTCAGATATGAGAATGTAGGATTTTCTTCAGTAGAAGTTGAAGGTAAAAATTCATTATCTCCAAAATCCCATTCGTAAGTAGTGGCATTTTCTGATTCATTTGTAAAGATTACCTCAGTTCCATCAATAGTGTATGTAAAAGATGCAGTAGGTATATCTGTACAATCATAAATATTTATTAAGTCTACTGCAACACCTTCAGTATCTGTTGTTGCAAGTAGTCCAGTATCAAAAACAAATCTTAATTTAACGCTTGCTTGTCCGGCAAGATCAGGAGCGTCGGTTGAAGCTATAATCCATCCTGCAGATGATCCGCTCCAAGTACCAGGAATTAAACCTCCTCCATACCAGTTTCCTGAGGCAAGACCTGCTTGAATAGTATCCCATGAAGCTCCGTCATCGATTGTATATTCAAGGCTAAAGTTCGAAATCATTTGAGTGGTTTCATAATTAATCATTGCTTTAATTTTAGGATTTGTAAAACTGCTAAAATCAAGACATGGGGATTCGAGATATGAAATTTCATCACTGTTATTAAAACCGTCAGCATTTGTTACCCAAGCATAGTCTCCATCACCAGCAGCATTTATAAGCGTATTTACTGGCATTGCAAGTTCCATTGTTGAGTTATCTCCGTAAGTATACCAACCACCATCACCAGTTTCAAATGATTCGACATAATCATCTGCAACAATAGTTGCTTGTGATGTAACGAAAACACTGAATTCGTCATTAGTATTATCTTCATCTCCAGCTTGAATAGTTTTTACAATAATTTCATAAGTGTCATAAGAAGATAGATCGCATGTCTCAATGAAATTATATAAATATGTTCCTCCTGAAATAATTGTTGCTGCAACAGTTTCGGGAGTAGTTAGCCAAGTTGTTCCACCATCAATTGAGTAATCAACAACAACATCAGTCAAAGATTGTGCACCGTAGTTCTGGATTACTATTGTAACTATTTCATCGTTAGTGAGTCCACAACTACTAATTGGGTCTAGAATGTCGACTACTCCAGCATCTGTCAAGACAGATTCTTTTACTGAGAAATCATCAATCGCAATACCGTTAGCTGCAAGAAAACCACTTTCGTAGTTTATTCTAAATTTCACATTTGCTTGGCTTGCAAGAGATGGTGATTGAACGTTAATAAGTTCCCAACCTTCTGTTGCTTCAAATGTGTAAATGTCCACAGTCCAAGTAGCTCCACCATCAATAGAAGCTTGGATGCTTCCGATATTACCATAAAGTGAGAAGTTTACCCATGCATTTAATTCAATTGTTGGTAAAAATAAACTTGAAACATCATAGCAAGGACTTTCGATATAAGATATTTCACTTGTATTTGAGTTTCCATCAAGGTTTGTTACCCAAATGTTATCACCTGAGGCAGCTGAATTGATTACAAGTTCCGAAATTAAATCATCTGGATCTCCATATTCCCATGATGTTGCTTCACCACCAGTACTCCAATATCCATTGTCTGATTCAAAATCTTCAATAGCAGGAAAAGTGCTTATAGTAGGATAGTGTGTTACGCTTGTAAGTGATTCATCATTATCAGAATTTTCATCACCTATTAAGGATGTATACACTTGAATGCTGTAATCTCCAACTGTTGAAAAATCAATAGGTGTTGGGAAAGTGTATGTAGCAGTTGTTTCAGCATCAATTGTTAAAGAATATGTTTCATCAACAGGTGTTTCACCATTTATCGAATAAGAAATCGTAAATCCACTAGCTGCACTTAAACCAAAATTCTCAATAGTACATTCAATTGAATTACTTGTCATTCCACATGATGATGTAATTTCTGTAATAGCTATTACACCAACATCATCTAATGCATTTTTTGTAATGTTAATATCAAAATCAACATTTGTAGCATCACCCAATAATGCATTTTCTGAACTTACAATAATATAATAAGTGATTCCTGATGATAAATCGACATCAGTTAGGCTTGGGTTTGCTGTAGCATCAACTGATTGAACACAGGTGCTAGTAGCATCTGGACATCCTTCAATAATAAAAAGGCCGATGTTAGTTGCATATGTAATTCCTTCAGAAATAATCTCAGTGTTAATTAATTCAACGTTAATTTGTATATCTTCTGTAGGGGTAATTGAGAATACGTAATCTTCATTGTTCATAGATGCACTTTCGCAAGCGTCAGTGTCTGAATAGTCGTTTACTGCACCTGTGGTTGTTAATCCTGTTGCAGAATAGGGAAGTGTAGAAACATCAACTGCAGTTGAACAGTCTTGTTGTGCGATAACCTGAACATTTAATGCGATCAAAATCAGCATGATTGTTAGTGAACTTAAAATTTGTTTCATAGTAATAAATAATTAATTGTTAAATTGATTTTCATATAACTTATGACAAAAATATAATTTTTAAATAAAAAAACCACCAAAAAGGTGGTTTTTATTTAAGTTTTTTGAATAAATATTTAGATTTTAAGTTTCATAAAATCAAAATGGGTTTAGTCATAGTTTACTGTATTTTCTTCTTCTAATTCGTCTGAAAAAGTTTCTTCAGTATCTTCAGTTATAACTGGCTCCTCAATAGGTTCAGTTTTAACACTAATTTTGCTAATGTTTAGTTCAAAAAGAGTGGTTGCTTTATCGATATCTTCTTTTTTGTCTGTTAAAGCCTTTTTATAAGCTTCTTCATAACCTTTAATTTTCTTACCTTTTTCAGTTTTTTCTCTTTCTTCTTCTATTTGAGAATTTATCTTATTCATTATCTCATAATATTCTCCAGCTAATGTGCTTAACT
>CAZUQY010000408.1:0-3138 GCA_964622935.1 uncultured Bacteroidales bacterium
TCTTTCGTTTGAGCAAAAACACCGACACTAATAAAGATTAAGAAAATAAATGCCAACTTTTTCATAGTCATATTTTTTTACACTTTATACAATAATCAAACCAAAAATTCTCGCTGACGCATTGCGTCATAAACCAGGACTGCAACGGATGTCGAGACATTTAAAGAGTCTATTTCGCCTAACATAGGAATTTTAATTCGTGCATCTGCACCTTTAATCCATTTTTCTGTTAATCCTGTTGCTTCAGTACCAAAAACAAAGGCAATTCTCCCAGAAACATCAGTATATTGATAAAAATTTGCAGCGTTAAGTTCAGCTGCAAATGATTTTATTTGATTCTGCGTTAGCCACTCCTTAGTCTTTTCGAAATCTGAAACAACGACATCAGTTGTAAAAACACATCCTAAACTTGCCCTTATTGCATTCGGATTAAAAATGTCTGTTAAAGGGTCACAGATTATTATACCACTGACACCAGCTCCATCAGCAATTCGAGCAATCGCACCCAAATTTCCTGGTTTCTCAACAGATTCAAGTATTATAAAAACAGAATTACTATTAACTTTCAAATCGGACAACTCCTTCTGAGGAGATTTTGCAACTACAATAATACCCTCGGTGGATTCACGATAAGAGATTTTTGAAAAAACCTCTTTACTAAGTTCAAAGACAGGAATTGAACCAATCTTATCCTGAAAAAGATTCTCTATATCTCCAAAATCAATAATATCAGAACAATATAAGATTTTTTCAATCTCAATTCCAGAGATTAAAGCCAAAGAAACCTCTTTTTGGCCTTCAATTACAATTAACTTTTTTTTGTTTCGCTCGCGTGATTTGCTTTTTAAAACTACAATTTCTTTAATTAATTGATTTTTAACAGAACCTATTTGTGTAATCATATATATTGATTCAAGATTGTTTATTGTTAATTAACCTATCTGCTTTAAGTGTAGGCTTTAGATTAGAGAAATCCTTTAATTCTGGTTGGCAAAAAATAAAATATGAAGTAAAAAATGTAAAAAGAATAACACCATCCCTAAAAATAAAGATATCATCAATAATAAAAATAAAGACCATACTAAAGGACCACAAAATCATCAATAAACTTTTCTTTTTAAACCCGTATTTAATAAGAAGAAAAAATATCAGACATACTGAAACAAATCCAAAAATACCCAACATTACAAATGCTCTTAAAAACTGATTGTGAGGATTTGTGTGCTCTCTACTAGCCGCAGTGTAATGATTCCGAGCATAATTTCTTTCCAATTCATCCATTACATCTCCAGTTCCTACGCCAATTAACCAATTTCTCTGAATTACTTCAAGACTTGATTTAATCGCAGAAAACCTTAGTGTTGATGATTCACTCTTAGTGTAATCAATTTCTTGATTGTGATTTATAACAAGAAACATATTTGTAAATCTGGCCTTTACTCGAGGGATAGAAATCATAAAAACAGCTAAGCCAATTATAACCACCATAATGCTTATTAAAGATTTAGTTTTTATAATTTTTTTTATAAAAGCATAAAAAATAATCCCAATAAATGTTACTATATAAATTAGAATTGTTGATTTTGCAGCGAGTTGAAACAGAAATACAGATAAAACTAAAAATCCAAGAAAAACAAGAAACCTTGCCCATTTACTTTTATTTGATAAAAATATTCTATCGATACCCAATAAATTTAAAAACATGATTATTACAGCAAACAAAACATCATATGAAAGATGATTAGGAGTCTTGATCATCTGACAGAAACTTGAATAAAAAAGCAAATAATTATCTTTTGTCTCTAAATACTGTGGAATAATATTAATCCATAATATAGCATATGTAAGTATCGTCCCTATAATAAATGCTTTAAAAACCAAATGAAATTTCTCCTTATAAACATTATCCTTAAAAAAAAAGAAAACAAAAGGGAATATAATTATAGCTGAACCTGTTTCAATTGTTTTAAAAGCTAAATCTTTATTTAGAGAATAAAAATAACCAATTAGCATTAAAATAAATGGCGAAATCAAAATATAAAACTTATAAGATTTAAGCAATTGCGTAAGGTTCAAATATGTTGTTTTCCTGAGAAAAACTGAAAGAATTAACAATATCATAAAAACTGGTATCGCTCTTGTGTAAAGAGGGATGAGAAATGCGATAATTGCATAAATAATAAGATCGATAATATCCAAAACTTTATTCATAAATCTCCTCAAAATTATTTTCTCCGTCAATTGATTCAGAATAAAACAGAAAAAACGATGTAAAAAACGCGAAATATATTATGCCGTCCTGAATCATGAACATATCTTCCACAGCAAACAAAGAAAGCATAAAAATTGTCCAGGAAAAGAAAAGCATATTTTTAGATTTAACAGCATTGAACAACATAATAGCAAAAATGGCAAGTAAGGAAATAAAACCAAATACTCCATACATTGCAAATGTTCGTATAAATTGATTATGAGGACTAATATGCTGAATATAAGCCCCCTGAATATCATTTTCTTGATAATACTCACTCATTTCCGTGGAAAGATCTCCTGTACCTACGCCCATCCAAAAATTATCCTTTATTAAATGCAAACCAGCATCAATTGCAGCAAAACGAAGATTATTTGATTCATGGCTCTTACTGTTTTTATTTGAAGCATCGAAAACTACTGCAAACATGTTTCCAAAGCGTGCTCTAACCTTATGAGTTGCAAATAAACTTATAAAAATCAGAACAAAAATAGATGTAATTATCAATAGATTCTTAATTGGAATTATTTTTTGTTTTATAAGATAAATCAAAAATACTATAGTGAATAAAACTAAGAACAGAATGGTAATTTTACTAGTAAGCTGGAATAAAAACACTACTAAAATCACTAAACTAATAATTTTCAAACTACTCACTTTTTTATTTTTACGAATGAATAAGTTTAATTTTCCGGAAATGCTAAATGCTAACAAAATGATCGAAAACATAACACTATATGATAAATGATGTGGACCTTTAATTATATTACTAAAACGAGAATAAAAGAAAACATCAAAATCATGATTTCTAATAAATGCTGGCAATGCGATTGCGGTACAAATAAAATATGCAAACAAAGTACTTATCACGAAAAAACTAAGCAATA
>CAZUQY010000409.1:0-3130 GCA_964622935.1 uncultured Bacteroidales bacterium
TAAACCTGGCGATAAGGTAATGATTTCTGGACCTTACGGAGAATTCCATATTAAGCCAACTGAAAACGAAATGATGTTTATTGGTGGTGGTGCTGGTATGGCTCCAATGCGCTCACATATTTTCGATTTATTCCAAACTGTGAAAACAGGTCGTAAAGCTACATTTTGGTATGGTGCTCGTTCTAAGCGCGAAGTTTTCTACGAAGACGAATTTAGAGCGATCGAAAAACAATTCCCTAACTTTACTTTCCATATTGCGTTATCTGAACCAAAAGAAGAAGATAATTGGGATGGGTATACCGGCTTTATACATCAAGTTATAGAGGATAATTATTTATCTAAGTGCGATGAGCCAGAAGATATAGAATATTACCTATGCGGGCCTCCAATGATGAATGATGCTGTATTTAGTATGCTTGATAATTTAGGGGTGCCAGATGAAATGATAGCATTTGATGATTTTGGAGGATAAAATATAAGTTCTAAATTCGAAGTCCGGAGTTAAAAAATAGAGAGTTGGGGAGTTCAGTATTTGAGCTTCCCAACTTTTTTTATTTGTATGCAACAAACATTAAGGCTTTTTGTTATAAAATAAAACATATATTATGAGCACTTTTCAATCAACAAAATTATTCGACGGTTTTACAACGGTTTATAGGCAATGGCGGGCAGAAGGAACACATTGTAAATATTTACATGGTTATAGTGTATCATTTAGATTGTATTTTGAAGGAGAGCTTGATGATCGTAACTGGGTTTGGGATTTTGGTGGTATGAAACGTTCGAAAGCTAAAATTGATGGTTTGAATCCGCATGATTGGATGAAACATATGTTCGACCACACAACTGTTATAGCGGAGGATGATCCTGAATTAGAACATTTTAAAGAGCTCGACAAAAAAGGAGTTATGCAGTTAAGAATTTTACCAAATGTAGGTGCAGAAAGATTTGCAGAATTTCTTTGGAGAAAAATAAATCCATTTATACAAACAGAAACCAATGGAAGAGTAAGAATTACCAAAGTAGAATTTTTTGAACATGTAGGTAATTCTGGGATTTTTACTGCATAAGAATAGTAATGGACTAGATTAATGATTATTTCAGATTCCGAACTCCAAACTCCTAATTCATACTTCGAATCTGAGGTGACTAAGCGGAGTCGAAGTCCCGTACTTCAAAAACCTATTTGAAAATATCATAATTTAAAGTATTTTTGCAAGCTAGAAATTTAATGCATTAAAAGAATTATGGAAATACCTGCAAAATACGAATCGATAGAGATTGAAAAGAAGTGGTACCAGTATTGGTTAGACAAGAAATACTTCCATTCTGAGCCAGATAGCAGAGATCCTTATGTAAATGTAATACCTCCACCAAACGTAACTGGAGTTTTACACATGGGGCATATGCTTAACAATACAATTCAGGATGTTTTGGTTCGTCGCGCAAGAATGCTAGGTAAAAATGCTGTGTGGGTTCCTGGAACCGACCATGCATCTATTGCAACAGAAGCAAAAGTTGTTGCAAAACTTAAAGCAGAAGGTATTGATAAAAATGATTTAACACGTGACGAATTTCTTGAGCATGCTTGGGAATGGAAAGAAAAACATGGTGGAATTATTCTTGACCAATTAAAAAAGCTTGGTGCTTCTTGCGACTGGGATAGAACAGCCTTCACTATGGACGAAGTTCGTTCAGAATCTGTTCTTAAAGTGTTTTGTGACTTACACGAAAAAGGTTTAATATATCGTGGAATTCGTATGGTAAACTGGGACCCAGAAGCTCAAACTGCTGTTTCTGATGAAGAAGTTATTCATACGGAAGAAAACTCAAAACTTTACTATGTAAAATATCAAATCGAAGGAGAGAATGAGCATATAATAATTGCAACAACTCGCCCTGAAACAATTCTTGGTGATACTGCTGTTTGTGTAAATCCTAATGATGAAAGATTTGCTCACCTTAAAGGAAAGAAAGTAATTGTTCCAATGGTTGATCGTGTTGTACCAATTGTTTTTGACGATTATGTTGATATGGAATTTGGTACTGGATGTTTGAAAATAACTCCAGCTCACGATATCCATGACTATGAAATAGGAGTGAAGCACAATCTTAAAAGCATTGATATCTTTAATGACAACGGAACTCTAAACGATGCTGCTGAACTTTTTGTGGGTGTTGATAGATTTGAAGCAAGAAAACTTGCGGTTAAAGAATTAGAAAAACTAGCAGTTTTAGAAAAAATTGAAGATTATAATAACAAAGTAGGTAGATCAGAACGTACAAGTGCTGTTATTGAGCCTAAATTATCGATGCAATGGTTCTTGAAAATGGAAAACCTTTCAAAACCGGCTCTTGAGGCTGTTGAATCTGACCAAGTAAAACTTATTCCTGCAAAATATAAAAATGTTTACCGTCATTGGATGGAAAATGTAAGAGATTGGTGTGTAAGTCGTCAGTTATGGTGGGGACATCGTATTCCAGTATACTATCTTCCAAATTCAAACGAATATGTAGTTGCAGACACTGCTGAAAAAGCCGTAGAATTAGCAAAAGCAAAAACAGGAAATCAAGACATATCAATCGCAGACCTTCGTCAAGATGAAGATGTTCTAGATACTTGGTTTAGTTCATGGTTGTGGCCAATTTCTGTATTCGATGGAATAAGCAATCCTGAAAATCCTGATTTTAAATATTATTATCCTACAAATGATTTGGTAACTGCTCCTGAGATTCTATTCTTCTGGGTTGCACGTATGATTATTGCTGGTTATGAGTATGCTGGAGAGAAACCATTCACAAATGTTTATTTAACAGGTATTGTAAGAGATAAGCAAAGACGTAAGATGTCGAAATCACTTGGTAATTCTCCAGATCCACTAGTTCTAATTGATAAATACGGAGCTGATGCTGTTAGAACAGGTATGTTATTTTGTTCCCCTGCTGGTGGTGATTTACTTTATGATGATAGTTTGCCAGAACAAGGAAGGAATTTCTCAAATAAAATTTGGAATGCTTTCAGATTAGTTAAAAATTGGGAAGTTGATTCTGCAATTGAGCAACCAGAGCATTCAAAAGTAGCAATTGAATGGTTTAATGCTAAGTTAAATGAAACTATTGAGGCTTTAAA
>CAZUQY010000410.1:0-3107 GCA_964622935.1 uncultured Bacteroidales bacterium
TATTTTTGAAAATGTAAAACTAAATAATAGGACAGAGTTCAGATTACACTCCCTCGTGCTGAGTTAGAAACGATTAAAGCTTCTTTAGATTTGAGTATTTACAAGCGTACAATTGCTGAGTTTTATTCTTATACTAATCCAATATGGTTGAAAATTGCTTCACCGACAAGTAATATTGATAATACTGCAAGTTGTTTTTCTGTATATCCAAATCCTGCAGAAGATTATTTTATTATAAAATTAGAAGACTCTACTCCAAATGCAATTCTCGAGATTTATAACCCTGAAGGAAAAGTTGTTTATCAGGAAAATGTTTACGATAAACAAAGTATTAATACAGAAGTGTTTTCACCTGGTGTTTATTTTGTGAATCTTCAGGGTATAGGAAATGGTCAAAAAACTAAACTAATTATCTTCTAATAACTGTTAGTCATATTAGAATCTACACAAATTATAAAATCTGCTTTCCCTTTATTATCGTCATATAATTTGTTAACGTCTTTTTGTGTAACCGTAGTTATTGTTTTATAGTTAAGCTCAGGTTGTTTTCTTTTCAGATACCATAGAATTGCTTCGTAATTATCGGAATGATAACAGCCGTTATAGTGGATGAATTTATATCCCGGTTTGTAGTTTTGTAAAATAAAATAAGCCATAGTAGCGTCTTTTATTGCTTGAGCTTTTGGAAGATTAGGAGAGGAGTGTCCCATCATCATACTACCTATTTTTTTATATCCGGGTAATTCGGGATCAAATTCAATGGGCAAAGGAGCTATCCATTGTTTTTCATCTTCTGATATGCTGTTCAAAGCTTCAAACCCACCTTTATGTACCATACTTGCATATCTCCGCGGAATATTTGTTGCGATAAAATCAATTTTTTTACGTTTTGCAAGTAATACTATTTGCGAATAGTCTGTTTCGTAGTTGGGCCATAATCTTACCAAAGTGTCGAAAGCCTCTTTATCAATTTCATTTTTTAGATATTTTGTAAAATTTTCTTGATTATCTGCCTCGAACATTTCTGCACCTAGAATTACATCATATTTGGAAGCAAGATAATTACTTACTTCATACTCTATCCAGTGTGAAATGGGGTTGTTGTGGTATTCTCCAATCAATATAATATCAGCGTCTTCTAAATCTTTTAGCATCTTTTTCATCGACACAGCTTTTCCATTGCTTGAAAATAGCTTAAAAGCTTGTGGTACTTGTGAGTATGTTAATGAATAAGTGAGAATTGCAATTAGAATAATTAAGGTCTTTTTCATGTTTTATCTTATTAAATTACTAGTGCAATTTAATAAACTTTTTAACGTGAGAAAAGTTTATGCCTTTTAGCTCGAAATAGTATAGCCCATCTGTGAATTCTTCAGTATTTAATTCTAGCGTATGTTCACCTCCTGATATGTTTTCATAAGTGAATTCTTTTACAATTTTACCATCCTGTGAAAAGACAGCTATCGAAAGGTAATTGTTATAATTTTCTGGGAGAGTGAAAATAATGTTGGATTGTAATGCGACTGGATTTGGATAAATATTTACATTTTTACTTTTGTTATGTGGTGCAGTGATTGTTGCTATGCCTTCGTTTGGTAATTGATACCATAAATGTAAGTACCAATCGTAGTAATAAATGTGATCACCACTTTTTACAAAAACATCTAAATCATCATCTTCAACATTGTATCGTACACTCAAATCAGAAAGTAAAACAGTGTTATCTTCACGTTCTAGCCCTTCATTGTACAAAGCGTACCAAAACTCCGCATAATAATTATAAACATGCACTGATGTGTCTGATATTACATAAATTCCACTTGGATTATGCGACAAATTATTACATGTAGCAAGTTCCTTTATAACAGGCTGATCATTTGTTACTGTTAATCCATCTGTTGTGAACGATAACCAGGTATCGTAATACCAACTATATTCATAAACACCTGAATCTGTAATGCCAATCACTCCGCTACTGCTATATTCAGTGTTGTCAAAGACCGATATTTTTTTTATTGTTTGGGCATTTAATGACAAGAAAATAATTGCCATGGGAAGTAGTAAAAACATCTTTTTCATAACCTGTAATTTGCTTTTTTTAATGCAAAAATCGCTCCAATTGAAATAGTGAATACATTAGGTGTTTTTAATATTTGATTTTATCTCGGAAATAGAATTAGAAAAAACCAAAGTAGCTTGATACTTCTAAATAGATAACTTGTTTCCCAACTCATAGCATTCCATTAAACGTTTTTTATTTAGATTGCTATCTGTTTTTGCTAATTCAACAGGTATGTGAAGTTTGCTATATAAATCTTCAAGTTCTTGACTTTGCATGTTTATTTGTTTATTAACAGCCAATCTGGTTGCAGTTATTACGTGCAGTTTGTTATTGGGTCCAAGAATACTGGAAATATATTCAAATAAATCAATGATTGGTTTTGCATCAATAGAATCAGAGGACCCCATTGATAATATCAGAACAAAATCTTTTTTCCATTCAACCCATGGTTCATGTTTTATGCTTTCTATGGTTATCTGTACTTTAATAAATGATCTAAATCTATCTAGAATTGCTTTTACTGATGCTGGAAAATGATGAAAATAAACCGGGCTGGCAAAAACAATAATATCTGAATCAAGAATGTTTCTACTAATATTTTCCCAATCATCATCTCTAATTGAACATTTTTTAATCAAATTACATCGTAAACAGCCTGTGCAATTTTTGATATTAATCTCATTAGCTCGATATACTGTTGATTTAGCGCTGTTCTCTTCAGCTCCTCTAAGGAATGCGTCCAAAAGAAATTTTGTGTTTCCTGATGGTCTAGGACTACCGTTTATTGCAAAAATCTTTTTCATCTTTAGCTAATTTTGTGTAAAATTCCATGAACTAAAAGCATTAGAAATTGTCTTGTTTTATTCTCGTAAACTAAACTCTGATTCATAAGTTCTTGTTTTGCTGTAAATTTAATGATTATTTATAAACATGGACATTCAAAATCTGTAACGTAAAAATTTTATTATTTGAGATTAACTGAGGAAAATAGTATGTCAAAGACAATTATAAAAGATTAAATCCAAGTTAATAAATTACTTATTCT
>CAZUQY010000411.1:0-3096 GCA_964622935.1 uncultured Bacteroidales bacterium
AAATATAGCAATGTAGAAACATCAAAGATGTAAATAAATCCATTTTCTTCACCGACAGCTTTAATAGCATCCTGAATTTTTGTATAGATTGGCTCCAGCAATTCCTGTTCCTTAGTTTGCATATCTTCTTGTGCTCTTACCTGAAAAGCCTGAATTCTTTGCTGCAGATTCGTAAGTTCTTCTTCTTTCATTTGTTTAATAGAAGGTGACATCGTCTCTTGTTTTTCTATATATTCATTGTATTTTAGCTCAAGTTCTTCATTGAGAGCCTGCAATTGTGTTTCTAGAGTCTTGGCATATTCTTCTACAGCTTTTGATGCTACGTTTTTCTCTGGCATAACAGTAAAAATAGCATTTGAATCTACATGTCCGAATTTAGCTTTTTGCGCAAACGCTCCATAAGTCAACAGCGAAACACATACTATAACAAATAATTTTTTCATAATCTAAATTTTAATTTTAGCAAATATAATATTTAATTAGTTTTTATAACCTAATTTCCTCAAAACATCATCACTTTTATCATAACGTGGATCAGTGTATAGCATGTTGAGACTATTAGCAGTATCAAAAATAACAGCATAACTACCTTCCGTTGCAATCTCTTTTATTGCATTATAGATATCATCCTGAATAGGCTTTATTAGTTCTTCGCGTTTTTTGAATAACATACCATCTTTACCAAAGTATTTTTGCTGTAATTCACGCATCTCTTTTTCCTTTGTCATAATCTCTTCTTCACGTTTTAATCTCAACTCTTCAGTAAGAAGTACTCTCTCTGATTGATAATCATTATACATTTTATCAATCTCTGTTTTCATTGCATCAATTTCTACTTTCCATTCAATGGTTAAATCATCAAGTTGTGTTTTCGAAGATTCGTAAACCGGTATATTATTTAATATATACTCTGTGTCTACATAAGCATACTTTTGTGCAAACATTGTTACAGAGAACAATGAAACCAAGGTAATAATTATTATTTTTTTCATAGTATTAAAGTTATTAATTCATATTGTTTTTCATATCTATCAAATAATGTTCCAAACTATTAGAACTGTTGTCCGATAACAAAAGCAAATTGAGATCCATTCTGTCCAGTAGTCCCAGGAATGTCATCAAAACCATATCCCCAATCGACGCCTAACATACCAATCATTGGCATGTAAATTCTTACCCCAACACCAGCCGACCTTTTCATATCAAAAGGATTAAAGTTATCTGACCGGTACCAAGCATTCCCTGCTTCAATGAAGCCAATAGCATATAAAGTTGCTGTTGGATTTAATGATAAGGGATAACGCAATTCTATAGTAAATTTATCATAAATATTTCCTCCGTTAGCTGGAGTAAGTGAGTTATTTCCATAACCACGTAATTTTACATTCTCTAGTCCGTACATATTATATCCACTTAAGCCATCACCTCCAAGTTGAAATCCTTCAAATGGTGAAGGACCAACTGCTTTTGAGTACATACCTAAAAGACCGAACTCAAATTTTGTCATTAATACGAGTGCTCTAGAGCTACCATCCTGAGCTCCGGCTAAAGTAGTAAACCATTGTCCACTAAAATTATATTTATGGTATTCAATCCATTTATATCTATCCTGAGCAGACATATCATCACTATATACTTTATTGTTGAATAGTGAATATGGTGGTGTCAACTCAACCGACAATGAAAATGTTGAACCTGTCGTTGGGAATATTGGATTCGGGCCTGCAGAATGTCTACCTAATATTGTTTTTAGACTAAGGTTATTTGAATATCCATCTGTATAAATAAAATTGGTATAATTCATAAGATCGTAATACTTATAACCAAGCTCATTATAAAGAGTAAAATAGTCATCAGGGACTCTCAACCTTTGTCCTAAACCCAAAGCAGCACCAGTTACCTTAAAAAATGATGACAAGGAGTCGCCTGAAGGATAAGAAATAATCGAATGATAAATAGATGTAGTCAGTGAATTCGGTTTTTTACCCCCAAACCAAGGCTCAACAAATGAAAAACTATAACTTTGATACCACACACCACTTGCTTGTGCGCGAATTGATAATCTCTGTCCATCCCCAGTTGGTAATGGTCTATATGCTTTGCCATTAAAAATATTTTTAAGCGAGAAATTATTAAATGTTAAGCCCAATGTTCCGACTATCATATTTGCACCCCATCCACCAGAAATCTCAATTTGATCAGATGGTTTTTCCTCAACTATATATTCAAGATCGACAGTTCCATCAGCAGGATTTGGTTGAAAATCAACATTTAGTTTTTCTGGATCAAAATAGCCTAATTGTGCAAATTCACGTATTGTTCTTTGCACTTCGCTTCTTTTATACAAAGCTCCCGGCCTAGTCCTTACTTCACGCATTACTACGTGATCGTTTGTACGGGTGTTTCCAGTAATTGTAACACGATTTACTCTAGCTTGCTTACCTTCATATACACGCATTTCAATATCAATAGAATCATTTTCAACAAATACTTCAACTGGTGCAATATTGGAAAACAAATATCCATTATCCTGATAAACTGACATCACTCCAGCAGGATCATAAAGCAATTTCTCTTCTAGAACAGTACTATTATAGATATCCCCTTTCTGTATTCCTAAAACTCTTGTAAGAAATTCTGACGAATATTTAGTATTTCCTAACCAAGTAATATTGCGAAAATAATATTTATCACCTTCGTCAATTCCAATAACAAGATTAATAGTATTATCTTCATTTAAATTAATTGAATCGTAAATAATTTTTGCGTCACGAAAACCAAGCTCATTATATTTGGATATGATGTTGTTTTTATCATCCTCAAAATCCTCAGCAATTAGTTTTGATGGTTTAAAAAAGCTATACCAGCGCTTACGTTTTGTTTCTTTCATGGATCGACGCAATTTTGCATCAGCAATTTGCTCATCTGAGCGATAAAAATTATAGAATTTCTTTTCTTGTACCAAATTATCGTTTCCAACAAAGATTATTTCCGATATTCTAACTTTCTCATTTTTCTTTACATCAAAAGTTAAAATAATACTATTTGCAATAATCGTATCTTCGGTCTGAACAACATTTGCTTCAACATCACGAA
>CAZUQY010000412.1:0-3095 GCA_964622935.1 uncultured Bacteroidales bacterium
TCATTTGTATATGTTTCCAGATTTTTGAAATATTCTTTTTCAAATACAGAATCGTTCATTAAAAAATAGTTGCAATTCTTGATTTTCGAATTGTTATTAATCGTTATCATAGGAGAAAGCGGATTGTCAAATGTAAATTCATCTGGTCCAGCAAACATATCAAAAGCAATTGGTTCAAGTCTGCAAAGAACAGGGTTGTAATAATATCTTACATTATGCCATTGTAAGGTATGAAATGTATTTCTTGAGTTGACAAAAGCAATAAATTTGGCCATCTTTTTGACATCGAATATTTCTGAGGCACTAGCATCAAGATTTCGATACATGTCTAACAAATTGGCAGCTAGGATAAATTGTTGATATTTAATGCTGTCCTTAATAATTTTACCACTGCCAAATGGTTCTATTACGCTAGTTTCGTATGCAAATTCGTTAGGTGTTCCTCGGAGGAAAAATTCCCAAAAATCTGTTTCGGAGAATTTAACTATTGGACCTTCACGCCTGTTAGAGAATTCTATCAACTCTTTCTGAAAATGTTCTTCATATGCATAAATTCCTAAAGGACTGCCGTTTAAATAAACCGGAACAAAATCGTATCTGGTTGTTAAAATGTCTTCGTCTTTGCAAGTGAGGTGCATTATCCATTCGTTTGTAAATCCTCTGGTAAATGGAGTTTGAATAGAGAAGACCCTCATTCCGTTCCATGAACTCTTTTTTAATTTTATCCTGAAAGACCATTTATTTCCTTTTAGATGATCAAGCCAGTCGCCTTTTAATCGAATTTCTGCTTGCATCATTTTGCCATTGCCATAAACAATTGCCGAAACCCACGAATTGTCTTCGGTTTGAAGTATGCCTTTTTCTAATGCTTCTTTACGCTTTTTGTTAAGCTTTCGCATCTCTTTTGGCTCGATATATATCAGCAAAGGGTCTTCGCCTTTATAATCACGATAGTATGATTCTTGAGAAACTTGGATGTTTAAATCATCAATGTAAGTTCTTTTCTTATTAGGGTTATAAACATAAACCTTCAATGTGTCGTCAAACTCAATATCAGTATAAATTTTAAGTTGTATTTCTTCCCAACCATTATCATAAGATCTAATAGATGTGTTAGTGCTATAGTAAAGGTTATCATCATTTTTACCCTGAACAACTATATACGCATCAGAACCGTTATGTTTTTTTACTGTAATTGTGATATAACTAGCAGGTTTAATGTCTTTTAACTCAAGAATGTTTTGAAAAACTTTCCAGTCAGGAATTAAAAGAGAGGTTTTTCCACTAAAGAATTTAGTCTGAGAAGTATCACCTTCGCTAAACATAAAGTTTCTGTTGTTTGTAAAAAACTCTTTTTTATGATTTTGATTTTCAAAGTCACAAGAAATCTCAAATTCGGTAATTGATTTGTTTTTTCTATTTTGATTTTTGTGTACAAAAAGAAACCCGATCACAAGGCCAATCAAAAGAATGATAATGAATATTTCTAGTATTTTCTTTTTCACAGGCTTGATTTAGAGAGGAACTTCATAAAATCTTGCAATCCCATCAACATATTTTGAGTTTCGAGTCATCCGGAAAGGGAGGGTATTAATTACTCCTGCTGCAGCTTCATTATGTTCTTCGTCATATTTTATTTCTACTATAACTTGGTCATCAGAAAAAGTATCAACAAAACTATTAAAGTTGTCATGTATTTTAAAATATTGTATGTTTGAGTCGGTTGTTAATCTAAACCTTCCGCTAATATCACGGTAATATGTTCTTTCGTAACGATTTAATATTTTCATTTCCATCCCAGCTACTTCGTCAAGAATTTCTAGAGGCATTTCGGATTTTTTTAAAATATCGAAGCACTTTATAGTTGAAAAATTAGAATCCAAAGTAAAATCAGGAAGAAAAAATGATTGTTTTGTACCCCTGAAAGCAGACTTTATTTTTATTTCAAAGATTGCTCCTGATATATTTCCATTTTTTTCGCCATACCATCTAATTCGATATTTTCTTCGTTCTGATTTACCCCCAATATTATCGTGAAAAGCATCTAATTCTGGAGTGTCGAGATATATATTATTGATATAGCGAGGATAATAGATTTTACGAAAAAATGCTTTAGAGCTAAGAATAGTATTTCTAATTTGAAATAAACTTAGACTCTCCGGTCGAAATTTTCGTTCGTATCGGAAATTTTTTAGTAGCGTGTAATCTATTTTTTCTTGTTTTTCCATTATCTTATATCCACAAAAGAAACAGTAGTGTTATCAATCTTAAGAATTGCGTTTTTACATTCAGTCAGCAAATCTATGTTTTTTACTTTAACCCTGAAAGCAAGATCGAGATTTTCTTTGCTTTGGTCAAATCTTCTTAAAACTGGTCTATTGAAATTTAAATTAATAATGCCTATGATTTTTTCCATGTCACCTTCTGCAGGGTCTTGAATGTTGACAACAAGATTATATGCATTTAATTTATTCATCGGTTTGATGAAGTATCTTACCCAAATAACAACAATTAGTATTAGGAATGAGATTACGGTAATAACCGGTTGGTTTGCTCCCATGCCTAGACCTGTTGCAATTGCAAGAAATAAATAAGTTAGCTCTTCGGGCTCTTTTATAGCAGCACGATACCTAACAATTGACAAGGCGCCAACCAGACCAAGAGACAATGCCACAGAACTTCCTACTAAAGTAATAATAAGCATTGTAATTAGCGAAAGCATAACAAAGTTGTAAGAAAATTGACTCTTATTTGAGAGACTATTCGCACAACGCCTGTATGTTAGTTCTAGAATGATTGACAGGACTATTACTATAGCTGCATTAATCAAGAACAAATTGATATCAATCTCTTGAGGCTCGAAATTAAAGTACTGTAGAATCTTTTCGTAGTTGTTCATATTTTTTAGTTTAACGGTTTCCCTTCGACTCCGCTCAGGGTAAAATTAGTTTATTAGTTCACTGTTTAGTTGTTAATTGAATGTTTTTCCATTTATCTTGTTAATTTATATTAAATTTTGAATTCCTGACTCTTTTTACTCATAAAATAGTGCTTTGAGTTTTTGTTTTTCCCCATTATATTTCTCCCCATTAAGA
>CAZUQY010000413.1:0-3090 GCA_964622935.1 uncultured Bacteroidales bacterium
CAAAAATAATTAATATCAGAGTTTACAATAACAGGTACTGTAGGAACATCACTAACATTTATAGAATAATTTGCAATTGCTGTTTCTGGATTACAAGTGTTATTTGATGTGACAGTTAATGTCAGAGTAACAAGATTGCTCTCATCAGCAACAACAGATGTATAAGTTGGAGTCAAGGTAGTTTCGTCAGTTAGAGAACCATTTCCATCATGAGACCATAAAATTGTTCCATATTCAACACTTGCTCCACTAACAATATGTATGTCTTCAGGACATATCGTAGCACTACCTCCTGCTATTGCAGTTGGCAAAGGCTCAACAATTACAGTATAAGTATCAAAATCTGTATAAGGGTTACATTCATTATCACTGGTAACAGTCATTGTTAGTGTAATTGCATTTCCGGCATCTCCCATTGATGGAGTATAAACAGGAGTTAAAGTTGTTTCTCCTGAAGTAATAGAACCTGCACCATCATCTATCCAAGATATAGTTCCATTAGATGCAGATGCACCACTTACAGTTGCAGTTTGATTCACACAAATAGTTTGTGAGCCGCCTGCAGTAGCTATTGGCAATTGATCGACATCAACAGAATAAAAAGCACTAGCTGTTTGAGGAGCACATAAGTTGTCACTGGTAACAGTCATTGTCAAAGTAATAGTCATACCTTCATCTCCTAGAGCTGGATTATATGTTGGTGATAATGTTGTTTCATCTGTCAAAGCACCATTTCCATCATGTGTCCAAAGAATCGTTCCATCTGCAGAAGATGCACCTCCTACAACTGCTGATTCATTTATGCAAACAGATTGACTTCCACCAGCTGATGCTGTCGGTAAAGGATCTACATTAACTGTATAGTTTGCTGTTACAGATTGTGGATTACAAGCATTATCGCTTGTAACAGTCATTATCAGAGTAACACTACTACTAGCATCAGCTTCAACTGGGTTGTAAGAAGGAGTTAGAGTTGTTTCATCGCTTATAGTTCCACTACCATTATGAGTCCACAATATTGTACCATTACTAGCTAATGCTCCGCTAACTAATGCCGTTCCGTTTGAACAAACAGTTTGCGAACCTCCGGCAGATGCTGTTGGTAAAGGATCAACATCAATGGTATATAATGCCGTTGCAATTGATGGAGCACATTCATTAGTACTAGTTACAGTTAATGTTAATGTTACAGTATTACCTTCGTCACCTGCAGAGGGTGTATAAGTTGGGGTAAGACCTGTTGCCCCTGAGGTAATTGCTCCAAAACCATTTTCAGACCAAGAGATTGTACCGTTTGCCGAAGACGCTCCACTTACAGTCGCTGTTGCATTTATACAAATACTCTGTGAACCGCTAGCACTTGCTGTTGGCAATGGATCGACATATATGGTGATACTCACCCAATCTGACCAAGCACCATTAGAATCTAAAACCCTTAATTGGTAAACCTGATCGGATGTTGGTGAGACGTCAGGATTCTGAGTATTATCCTCACCAGCAAGATGGTCCCAATCGTACTTCTCAATTGTTCCACATACAGCAGTTCCACTTCCTTGTAATGTTGTAGATTCACCAAAACATATCGTATTATCAGTAGTTGTTGCATTTGCAACAGGAAGACTTATTCTATAATTAAGATTTCCAGATGTGGTAAACGCATCACAGTTATAATGCATTCCAGCAATATAATATGTTCCTGAAGAAGGACAAGTCCAAACTATGGAAGCTGCACTACCAGAACAACAAGGACCATTATCATCAGCTGTTGTTATAGAAGTCCAAGTGTCATCATATATTCTGATATATGTATCTTCTGCTATGTCGCAAAAATTAAAAGCATATTGAATCCCAGATGTTGCCACAAAAGTCCAAAAATTTATCTCACCTACGGTATTTGGAGAAGTCTGCCAAGTTGTTGTTGGAGTTATTGTACCTTTTCTATTCCATTCATCATCAGATCGTGAATAGTACATTATTTCACTATTGTCCATAGGGTCGCATGAATAATTTGCTGCACTTATATAATATGTCCCAGTTGTAGTTGGAGACCAACTAATTGAAGCTGCTGCTCCCGTACAAAATGGACCACTATCATCAGAAGTTGCAACTTGGTTGTTAAAACTATCATATATCCTAATATATGTGTCTTCTGAATTTGAACATAATGTAAAATTGTAGTAATAACTAGAACTAGCGTCAAACTTCCAATATGGAATAGTTCCTGCACTGTATGCAGCTCCCTGCCAAGTACAGCTAGTTGGTGTTATAGTTCCTAAATCAGTATCTGCGCAAATTGGTATAAAAGTAATTCGTAAACTAGAATTTGCATTTAGAGTTTCAATACCCTCCCAAAAAGTTGGTTCTTCATTATTCTCACTTCTATCCTTAACACCAACAACATACCAATCATCAACCAACCTACTCTCAAAATCAGCAATACCTGCAGCGTTATATACAACATCATAATCTGTTAATCCACTATTAATCATTTTCCAATTCCATACTGGGTCAGTATAATAATTTGTACCATCATTTACATCATCGTACCATGTATCACTATTAAAATCTTTTGTTCCTCCTAAATCTGTATTATCTGCAGAAGTAATGTTATTTGTAATATTATTAACTTCTGGTCCTATTTCTTGATAATCTGTCAAACAATCACAATCACCAATCCAAGAGTCCCAACATGATGGATAAGTATCAGAAATATATGTTTCATATTCTACACCAGTTACATCGCTTGCATCATTTATTGCGGATATATCAAATTTATCAAGCATTCTGGCATAATTATGGTCCTTTAATATTACATCTTCATCCTCCATTGCGCC
The DNA here is from genome assembly GCA_964622935.1 of uncultured Bacteroidales bacterium. GTDB lineage: Bacteria > Bacteroidota > Bacteroidia > Bacteroidales > ML635J-15 > Bact-19. The sequence continues at coordinate 2,835 of CAZUQY010000413.1, forward strand.
TACTTGAATGAAATAACTTCCTTCCCATGCTTCAATAACCCAATTAAAAGGATTTGAGCCATCATTGTCAATCTCAATAGCATTATGATATATTTGCATATCAATAGGGTCACTTATTGCATCTTTTGTTGCAAGTTTTGAAGGGTGTATGATGGTAATCACTTCATATCTAATTGGCTCATTCGGGGGAATATTAACCCATTCAAGTTGTTTTCTAATCTCAGAAGGCAATTCATCATAGTTTCCAGAAAAACCG
>CAZUQY010000414.1:0-3085 GCA_964622935.1 uncultured Bacteroidales bacterium
AATCTGACAGTCGAAGATAGTTTGAATTGTTTTAGGTACAATTATTATATTGATATTGTAGTTCGTGAAGAGTATTCTTTGGATGTGCCAAAGGCATTTACTCCACTTGGAAATGAAGACAATAGAGTTGTTTATGTAAAAGGATTTGGAATCAGAAATCTTTTGCAATTCCGTATTTATAACAGATGGGGGGAAGAGGTGTTCTTTTCTGATGACATTAATCAAGGTTGGGATGGATACTATAAAGGTCAGTTGCAAAATATTGACAATTATGCTTATTATGTTGAAGTTGAAATGTTTGATGGTTCAGTTAGAGACAAAAAAGGCTATATAATGCTAATTAGATAAATCTTAAGAGTGGATGTTTAATCCACTTTTTTTGCTTGTGTTAACTTTTTATTACGAATTTGACATAAAAAAATCAATAAAAAAAACATCAATTAAATAATAGGAGATTCTTAGCTACTGATATCTATGAGAATTATTGAGTTGAATACTTTTAGATTGAGTCGTTTACTTTGACTAAATAAAGTCTTAAAAATTATTAGAGATGTATCATTTTTAGTAACTTTGTAAAAATACAATGAATTATGATAGTCATTACAGGAGCAGCTGGTTTTATTGGTAGTAATCTAGCTGCTGAATTACTTGAACGCGATTATCGGGATTTAGTTCTCGTTGATGATTTTTCATACGAAGAAAAATTAGCTAACTATTCACAAAAAGAAGTAACTGAGTTTGTTGATAGAAATGACTTTGAAAACTGGATAGATAATAATTATAAATTTATTCAATTTATTTTCCATTTGGGTGCTCGTACTGACACTGCAGAGTTTGATCCAGAGGTCTTATCCAAACTTAATACTGAATATAGTAAAATGGTATGGATAAAATGCTGTGAATACGGGTTGCCTCTGATTTATGCATCGTCTGCGGCAACATATGGTTTAGGTGAAATGGGTTTTAGTGATAATGTGAGTCCAGAAGAATTATTACCACTTAATCCATATGGCGTATCAAAGAATGAATTTGATAAATGGGTGTTAAAGCAAGATGAAAAACCATTCTTCTGGGCTGGGCTAAAGTTTTTTAATGTTTATGGTCCTAATGAGTATCATAAGAAAAGGATGGCATCAGTTGTTTATCATGCTTATAATCAAATTGTTGAATCTGGAAAACTAAAGCTTTTTAAATCACATAAACAAGGATATTCTGATGGTGAGCAAAAACGCGATTTTATTTATGTTAAAGATGTGTGTGATGTGATGTTGTATTTTATGATAAATCGCAGTAAAACAGGCATTTATAATCTTGGCACAGGCAGTGCAGAGAGCTTTAACACTCTTGCTGATGCTGTATTTGTTGCTATGGATATCGAATCCACAATAGAGTATGTTGATACTCCTGAAGATATTCGGGAAAAGTATCAATATTATACATGTGCTGAAATGGAAAAATTGACAAGGGCCGGATATGATCGAAAATTTTATTCTATTTCTGAAGGTGTTGAAGATTATATTAAGAATTACCTTAGAAATGGTATAACTCGTTAATTTAATGACTCAGAATAAGAAAAAATATAAGGGTGATGTAGAGGAAAGTAAAATTGAGAACTCTGCTCTGATTGTAAATGATGGTGTTCAACAACCTCCTCAAATAAATCCCTATATTTCAAAAGTGCGCAAGCAAAAGCAAATTTTGAGCATAGATGATTATGTTGATGGGATTCTTTCCGGTAATGTGAATATATTAGGACGAGCCATTACCCTTATTGAAAGCACATTACACGAACATTTTGAAATATCACAGAGAATAATTGAAAAATGTTTGAAGTATGAAAAGCCATCAATACGTATTGGCATTACTGGCGTTCCCGGTGTAGGTAAATCTACTTTTATTGAAGCTTTAGGAATGCATATTGTAAATAGTGGACATAAATTGGCTGTTTTAGCTGTTGATCCAAGCAGTGAGCGTAGTGGAGGTTCTATCTTAGGGGATAAAACGCGAATGGAAGATCTTGCTGCACACTCCTCTGCTTTTATTCGTCCTTCACCATCAGCTGGATCATTGGGTGGTGTTGCTCGTAAAACACGTGAAACAATAATTTTATGTGAAGCTGCTGGATATGATACTATTTTTATTGAAACTGTTGGTGTAGGTCAGTCTGAAACTGTAGTTCATTCTATGGTTGATTTTTTTCTTTTACTAATGCTTGCGGGTGCTGGTGACGAATTGCAAGGGATAAAGCGTGGTATAATGGAGATGGCAGATACGATTGCTATCAATAAAGCTGATGGATCAAATATCCAAAAGGCAAATCTTGCTAAAGCTCAATATGAAAATGCATTACATCTGTTTCCACCAACAGATTCTGATTGGTACCCCAAAGTGATTACCTGTTCTGCACTTGAGAATAAGGGAATTGTTGATATTTGGGATACAATAAATGAATATCTTATTCATGTCAAATCTAATGGGTTTTATCAATTCAACAGAAATAATCAAGCAAAATACTGGATGTTTGAAACAATAAATGCAGCAGTAAAAGATAAGTTCTATCAAAATAAAACTGTTGGTGATAAACTAAAACAATTACAACAGGATGTTATTGAAAATAAAATCAGTAGTTTTGTTGCTGCTAAGACACTACTGGATTTATATTTTAGTGTAAAATGATAGGTCAACCCATTGTATACGAAGTTCTTGATAAATTTAATATTGATTTTAAATATTACGAATCTCCTCGTGACTTTTCTGACGAAGATGATGGCAGTTTCTGGAAAAAAATAAATGCAACACGATGTAAGAACTTGTTTATGCGGAATCATAAAGGAGATAGACATTTTTTAATAATTTCTGATTATTACCGTAAAGTAGAAATAAAGGTTTTGGAACAAAAGTTGAAAAAAGGAAAAATTTCATTCGCGTCTCAAAAAAGAATTGATAAGTGGATTAAGGGTGTGCCAGGTGCAATTTCTGTATTTAATCTTTTTAATGATACACAAAATCATGTCATGGTTTATATTGATGAGTCACTTAAACAAAAATCTGTATTGACATTCTTACCAAATGAATTGAATGCTCT
>CAZUQY010000415.1:0-3084 GCA_964622935.1 uncultured Bacteroidales bacterium
AATTCAGATTTGTCTTGATTGTCAAGAGTATCTAAAGATATAACGCCATCTGAATATAACTCTTCAAATTTGTCGTTAAATTGATTTAATTTAATGATACACTTATCTACGTCTTTATCTACCTCAACTTTGCTACAAGAAGCAAATGCTAGAACGACCGAGATTAAACACAATATATTTACTATTTTTTTCATATCTTAATTTTTTTAGTTCTTTTAATCAAATTATTTTGTAATTCTCTCTAGCCATTTAACCATAAATAGCATAGTGAACATTGAAATTAAACATGCACCTATGAAAACGCACCAAGTTAACCAAATAGGAGTACTTTCATATAATATTGCACCAATGAAAAGAAGCTGATTCCCTACAGCAGTAGCGCCAAGCCAGCCACCTTGCATAATTCCCTGATATTTAGGAGGAGCAACTTTTGATACAAATGAAATTCCTAATGGGCTAATAAATAGTTCGGCAATTGTTAGTATAAAATATGTTCCTATCAATAACATAGGTGTCATTCTTTGTGTATCAGCTAATGGGCTGCCTTCTATATCACTAAATAGTGGTAATCCATAAGAGCCAATAGCCATAACTACGTATGCAGAAGCTGCGATACCCATACCAATTGCGATCTTTTTTGGAGTAGAAGGTTCTTTTCCTTTAGCACGAAGCCATCCAAATACTGCCATTATAATAGGAGTTAGGAATACAATAAAAATTGGGTTAATAGATTGGAATATTTCGGCTCCTTGAATAACAGTAAATCCGAGGTTGATTTTTATTGCACTTAAATCTGTGAAATCGCGGGCAAAGAATGTTAAGGTTAAGCCGTTTTGATGGAAAGAGAACCAGAAGAAAATAACAACACCGAATACAGCTAATAGAGCATACATGCGTTGTTTAACTTCTTTTAAACCCATTTCAATAACAGAACTGTCTTTTTCAGCAGCATCTTTTTCTTTTTCTTTATTTACGTTAGGGAATGTTTTTCTGTTTACTAAATAGATTGTCACAGAAATTGCCATTGCAACAATAGCTGCACCAAAAGCATAATGAAACCCTGTACTAAAAATATTTAGATAATTGTTTGCGAAATCAAGAAGACTTCCTGAATTGTTTGCAACTTCATTAGATAGTACCTGAAATTTGCTTGTTGGATCTAGAGCAAATGTTTGCTCTGCTAATGCTTGTGCTTTATCTAATGCTCCAGTACCAATAACCCTACTTGTTTCAAGAGTTCCTTCAATATATTTGTGACATAGTGCCGGCAGGTTTGCATTATATTCTAAAGCATGTTTTCCTAACCACCAGTTTCTAATACCAATAGCAGTAAATGGAGCGAAGATTGCGCCTACATTGATAAACATATAGAATAATGAAAATCCGGAGTCTCTCATCTTACCATAAGTAGGATTGTCGTACATTTGACCTACCAATGCTTGTAAATTTCCTTTGAAAAGACCGTTCCCAAATGCAATCGTAAATAGACCAATGCATGTCAAAACAAGCATAAGAGTTTTGTTGGCTACCGGTGTTGGAGTTGGAATAGCAATCATTAAATATCCAATTGCCATTACAATTAAACCAGTTAGAATAACTCCTTTATAATTTCTTAATCTATCGGCAATTAAACCGCCAACAAAAGCAAGAATATAAATTGAAAAATAAAACACAGAATAGATTAATCCAGCATCTTTACCATCTAAGCCAAATTTTGCTTGTAAAAACAAGACTAATATTGACATCATCGTGTAGAATCCAAAGCGTTCGCCCATGTTGGCAAGCGAAGCTGCAATTAATCCCTTTGGGTGATTTTTAAACATAGTATTTAGTTTTAGTTATTAAATTTATTATATCGTTTCGCAAATATAGAAATCTTTTTTTTATTTAGAACTGATTTTAAAATTATTGTATTAAAAACTTATTAAGTGTTTTTAATAATGAAATTAGCATGATTAGTAACTAAAAATTGCAATAAATAATAGAGAAATTATATTCGTATTTTGTTAAATGATAATATTGGTTTTTTTGTTTTAGTGTCAATAAAATAAATAAAATAATTATTGTTTTAGTATCTTTACATTTGAAATTAATTTGATTGATAAATAATGAAACTTTTTAAATCGTCCCAAATCCGTGAAATAGATAAATATACAATTGAAAATGAACCTATAGCTTCAATTGATTTAATGGAGAGGGCAGGAACTGCCATTTTTGAACAAATAGTTGGCAGATTCGAAAAGATGAGCAAATTTTGTGTGATAGTTGGACCTGGTAATAATGGTGGGGATGGACTTGTAATTGCAAGATTGTTAAAAAGCAATTCTTATATTGTTGAAACCTATGTTTGCCGATTTGCAAAATCAATTAGTACAGATTGTAATACTAATTTACAGCGACTTAAAGATATAGATGATAGCATTGTACATGAAATTGCACATGCATCAGATTTGGAGATTCCTAAAAACACTATAATTATTGATTCTATATTTGGAAGTGGACTTACTCGTGAAACGGTAGGTGAGTTTAAACAAGTAATTGATAATATAAACTATTCTAAAAATACTGTCTTGGCGATTGATATTCCTTCGGGTTTGTTTGGTGAGGATAATACAGAAAACAATGGTTCAATATTAGAGGCTGCTATTACTTATGCGATTGAATTTCCGTCTATTTCAATGATGTTTCCAGAAAACTATCCTTATTATGGAGATATAAAAATTGTTTCAATCGGCCTTAGTCCTGAAGCGATTGTAGAAACGCATACAGATTATTTTGTCACGGATAATAATTTTGTTATTGCAAATTTTAGGAAAAGAGGACGTTTTGATCATAAAGGAGATTTCGGACATTTATTATTAATAGCTGGAAGTTATGGTAAAGCTGGAGCATCCGTTCTTGCAACGAAAGCAGCAGTCAAGACAGGAGCAGGTTTGGTAACAGCTCATTTACCGTCAAAGCTCATTGAAATTATGCAAATTTCGGTTCCTGAAGCGATGATAAGTATTGATAAACAGGAGGAATATTGTAGTGGAATAGATAATCTTAGTAAATTTAATGCTATTGGAATAGGTCCTGGTCTCG
>CAZUQY010000416.1:0-3076 GCA_964622935.1 uncultured Bacteroidales bacterium
GGCTTAATGGACAAAAATAATGGTATTATCTTATGAGATGTTTAATATTACTACTTTTGAATCAAATCAAAGGTTATGAATAAAAAAAGTGCTTTTATTGCAATAAAGGATTTGTGCAAAAATATGGCTTTGTAAAAGGTGTTCAGCGATACAAATGTTCATTGTGTGGAAAACAATTTCTTGGAGGTCACCGCTTGAATAATACTCAAATTTGGGAAGAATACACACTCGGAAAACAAACCTATGCACAGTTAGCAAAAAAGAACAGCTGTTCTATTAAGACTATTCAAAGACGAATCGATGCATTTGAAATTGAAAAGACTCACCCAGAAGCCCGTAAAGTTATTGTTCTAATGGACACTACATATTGGGGGCGTAATTTTGGGGTTATGCTTTTTAAAGACGCTTTATCTAAAGAAAACTTGCTTAAATATTATGTAAAATTCGAGACTAATGCGTTATATATTCAAGGAATTAAAGAGTTGCAACAAAGAGGTTTTACAATTGTTGCAATTGCTTGCGATGGCAGAAAAGGGCTTATTCAAAGTTTTCAAAATATACCTGTTCAAATGTGTCAATTTCACCAATCTGCAATTATTAGAAGGTATTTAACTAAAAACCCAAAACTTAAAGCTGCACAAGAACTGATAGAAGTGGTTAATTTAATGAAACTAACAGATAAAGAATCATTTGTCGGAGCTTTATCTTTGTGGTTTGAAAAATGGGAAAACTTTTTGAATGAAAGGACCGTTAATCCATTAACAAACAAGTCTTTTTATACTCACAAAAGGTTAAGAAGTGCTTATCGCAGCTTGAAAAATAATCTACCATGGTTATTCACCTGGTATGATTATTATGAACTTAAAATACCCAATACAACTAATGCAATTGATGGCCATTTTGCTGATTTGAAAAATAAACTAAGAAACCACAATGGATTGTCTTTAAAAAGGAAAAAGAAGTTGATCGATGGGTTTTTGAAGGTATAAAGTTCTCAAAAAATATCGATGGATTGTGAATATTCACAATCCATCGAATGACATTTTCGTCGAACATCTGCATTATTCCTGATAGGTTGCTCCTCAGCAGAGCCTACTTCCGTTTATACAGACTTGACAAAGTTCCGCAAAAAATAATTACGTTCTTAAAATGAGTGAAAATAAATACCATTAAAAATGTCCATTAGAAGACATCGTCAATTAAAAACCATTAAAAATGTCCATTACACCACAAATTAGCATCTGGCGAAATTGTTGCAATATTTAAAGATGTAACAGATATAAAAGAAGCGGAAGAACGACTCAAAAAACAAAATATAGAACTCCTTAAAGCCAAAGAAAAAGCCGAAGAAAGTGATAGATTAAAATCAGCATTTTTGGCTAATATGAGCCACGAAATCCGCACTCCTATGAGTGGTATTATGGGTTTTGCCGGATTATTGAAAGAACCTGGTCTTACTGGTGAAACTCAACAGGAGTATATCCAAATTATCGAAAAAAGCGGGGAAAGGATGCTCAACATCATCAACAATATTGTAAATATCTCGAAAATTGAGTCAGGACTAATAGAACTGAATTTAAAAGCGACAAATATTAACGAACAAATCGAAGACATATACTCCTTCTTCAAACCTGAGGCTGAAAAAAAAGGAATACTGTTATCTTTTAGCAATTCATTGCCGAAAGAAGAGGTAAGTTTGAGAACAGATCGTGAAAAATTTAATTCCATACTAATAAATCTGATTAAAAATGCTATCAAATACACCCATAAAGGGTCTATCGATTTTGGCTACAGCCTTCGACTAGCGAAGGATGGTCTTGTCAAACAAGACGAATTGCTGTTTTACGTAAAAGATACAGGAATCGGCATTCCGAAAAATAGGCAGGAAGCTGTATTTGAGCGGTTTATTCAAGCAGATATTGCAGATAGACAAGCTTATCAAGGCGCTGGTCTGGGTTTATCTATTTCCACAGCTTACATCAAAATGCTTGGTGGAACTATATGGCTTGAATCAGAGGAATGTAAAGGAAGTACTTTTTATTTTACACTTCCATACCAAACCGAACTAGAAGAAAAAAACCTTGTTCAAAATAATGATAGATCTATAAAATTATTTGATAAAGATAATTCCGAAATACCGAGACTAAAAATATTAATTATTGAGGACGATGAAATATCAGAAATACTTATAGAAACTTTAGTTAAAAAGATTGGTAAAACATTATTTAAAGCAAGAACCGGTATTGAGGCTGTAAGTTTATGCCGCAATAATCCTGACATCGATTTGGTACTGATGGATATTCAGATGCCCGAAATGGATGGCTATGAAGCCACAAGACAAATCCGGGAATTCAACAAGGAGGTAATGATCTTTGCCCAAACTGCTTATGCTTTGGAAGGCGACAAGGAAAAAGCAATTGCAGCCGGCTGCAACGATTATATTGCAAAACCGATTAAAGTAGATGAATTGAAGCAAATGATTATTAAATACATGTAGAATAAATCGTAGAATTTATAGCCTCTATCCTACGCCCCTATCCCACGCGAGTGTTTTGAAAGGCTCAACAACCTAACTTGCGCGGGATTAAGGGAAATAAAAATCAAGAGGTGCGGACAAAAGCTATATGCAGAAGAGTTTAAGTGGTAATTCAAGCATTCTACTTTGCTCAAATCTAAACTCTATCGCGAATTAGGATATTGAGATTGTCGAAAGGCTTATGTGAGATTTGAATATCAATAAAATTTAGAACATTATCAAAATATGTTTGTTTTTGTGCTGAGAACAAGTAATAAAATAATAAAAGGAATTATGGAACAGATAGAATTTAAAGCATTTGTAGTTGAAGAAAAAGAAGGAACTTTTATTAGAGAAATGAAATCAAAATTAATAACTGATTTACCAGAAGGTGATTTATTGATTAAAGTTCATTACTCGTCTCTAAATTATAAGGATGCACTTTCAGCAAGTGGGAATAAAGGTGTTACCCGAAAATATCCACATACGCCAGGAATTGATGCCGTAGGTACAGTGGTATCTTCGAGAACTAATAAATTTGAAGTTCAGGATAAAGTAATT
>CAZUQY010000417.1:0-3069 GCA_964622935.1 uncultured Bacteroidales bacterium
CTGGTCCATGATATGGGTCCTGTCCTAAAACAACAACTTTAACTTTTTCAAATGGAGTAAGATCAAATGCAGAAAACATCTCAGATTCGGGAGGAAAAATACGGTATTTGGATTTTTCTTCTACAAGAAAATTCTGTAGATTTATAAAATAATCTTTATCAAATTCATCTTTAATCTGATTATACCAAGATTTATCAATTTTTACAGATTGTTCTGACATCATTACAATTATTTACAAACTTATTTTTCAAAAATATTTTTCAAATCAGAAGCTCCAATAGATTTTTCATTTGTAATAAATACATTTTCGCGGAGAAAGTCGCCAAACTGATTGATTTCTCCAACAATCTCCTGAATTAAATCAACAAGGTCAATGTATATTGGTACCAAAGCTGTGCAGATTGAATATCCCTCATTAAATTCAAAACTTTCAATTATGCTATCATTTTTCTTAAGAAAATAATCTATTTCACCTTTTACCATATTTTTCTGAGAAGCGGAAAGCTCATCTTTTCTTGCAGAAAATGCAAAAACATACCTTAATCTATGTTCACTCCCACCTAAACCAGAAGCAATATAAATTTTTGATTCTTCAAGCAACTTAGATTCCAAGAACATCCTACCTTGCTGACAAGCAAGAAAAGCCCATGTTTTTATTTCATCATCAGCAACTTTCAAATAATCCTCTAAAAGTCTATAAGTCTCAACTTCTCCAATTGAAGTAAGCAAAGCAAGAATGTCTTTTTTTCTTTCGACAGCTGTTTCTTTACAAACAAGTTCATTATATAATGCGGTAGCATCATACTCCTCTTCATTATCAGCGATACGCTGTAAAGTCTCAAAAAATTCTATCTGTATTTCAGAATCGACGCTAGTTTCAATTATTCGGATATTATCCGGATTTTGCAAGGCAATTTCCCGCATTTTCTCCATCATCTTTTCCTGATTATCCATTTTCATTGCCTCTTTTCATTTCTTTATTAGGACAAAAGTACTTATTTTTTGTAGAATTCAAACAATATTGGATGAGGGCAACTTATTATAATTAAAAAGCAGTCCCTAAATCTAGAAACTGCTCAATTATAATCAATTTTATATTTTATTCTGCAGGAACTTCCTCAACTTTAATAACTTTCCCTGTAAAATATAAGTCTTCACCAGCAAGAGGATGGTTAAAATCAATAATTACATAGTCATCAGTAATCTCAATAGCAATGCCATCGAATACTATTCCATCTTCATCTTCCATTGGCACATAGTCACCAATTTCAGGTAATTCGCTATCATCGCCTTCTATAAACACATCTTTTGGAAATTCAGCAAATGCTTCTTCATCATCATCTCCATAAGCTTGTTCTTTCGTTAAACTAAATTTAAATGAATCTCCAGCTTGTAAGCCGATAAGTTTTTCCTCAAAAGTTTCGAGCATTTCTTCGTGTCCACATAAAAACACAGCAGGCTCGTCTGCAATTATTGACTCGATTAGTTCTCCATCAAAACCATCAACATAAAGTTCGTATTCGAGAGTTACTAGAGTTCCTTTTTCAATTTTCATTTTTCTTTTTTTATAATTATTCGGGTGTAATATTACTGCTTAAATTCGAAATGGACAAATATTTAAGCCAATTTTAATAATCACTTAAGCCTCTTTTACTTTTGTTGCAGAAACCTCTTTGACTAAGAAGGTAGCAGCTGCACCAAGAAGCATGCAGACTCCAGCCATATAAATTGATTTTATAGGCTCATCATTAAAGAAATACTTAAGAATCATACCTCCAAAAATACCATTGACAATTTGAGGAATTGTAATTGACATATTAAACAAGCCCATAAAAACTCCCATTTTCTTTGCAGGAATTGAACTAGCAAGCATTGCATAAGGCATTGCCAAAATACTTCCCCAAGCAATACCAATACCAATCATCGGTATCCATAACATATTAGCAAAAGGTATTATTGCAAATGATAAGAAAGAAAGTCCTCCTATTGCCAAAGCCATAGCATGAGTAGTTTTTCTGCCAAACTTAGCCGCAATTTTTGGTAGTGATAATGCAATAACAGCAGATACTCCGTTATAGATTCCAAAAAGAATACCTACCCAGTCACCAGCCTCTTGGTACGCTGGAGATGCTGCATCCATAGTTCCATAGAATTTACCAGCTATAGCAGGAGTTGTAAATACCCACATTGAAAATAATGCAAACCAAGAGAAAAACTGCACAACTAATAGTTGCAACATAACTTTTGGAATTTTAAACTTCTGTTTTTCCTTTTTCTCAGGAATTTCATCTTCATAAAATTCGGGTGGATATTCTTTTGTTGTACTTACTGTCCAAATTATTGCAGCTATTAAAACAGCTGCACCAATATAGAATGACCAAACAACATTAGTAGGAACTAATCCATTACCTGCTTTATTAGAAACTCCAAAAACGTTTGCAAGAATATATGGTAACCATGAGCCAACAACTGCTCCAATACCAATTAAAAGAGTCTGAACAGAAAATCCAAGTGTATGTTGTTCTTCGGGTAGTTTATCACCGACTAATGCTCTAAATGGCTCCATCGAAATATTGATAGATGCATCCATAATCATTAATAGCCCTCCACCAATAAACATTGGAGCAATATATCCCGCAAAATGTGGTGCATTTGGCATTAAAATTAGCGCTGTAGAAGTAAGTACAGCACCAACTAAAAAGTAAGGTCTTCTACGTCCGAATCTATTCCAGGTTTTATCACTTAAATGTCCAATTATAGGTTGAATTATCATTCCTGTAATTGGTGCAACAAGCCAAAACCAAGACAAATGATGAACGTCAGCACCAAAAGTCTGCAAAATTCTTGATGCATTAGCATTTTGTAATGCAAAACCAAATTGTATCCCTAAAAATCCAAAACTCATGTTCCAGATTTGCCAAAAACTTAAGCGCGGTTTTCTTTTCATTCCAAAATATTATATCTGATATTACTGTTTTAGAAATTTGCCGCTAAGAACTGAATCACTTGTACGAATCATATAAATATAAGTGCCTGAAGGAATTCCGTCTGACAATTTAAATTCAAATT
>CAZUQY010000418.1:0-3066 GCA_964622935.1 uncultured Bacteroidales bacterium
GAAAATCCATTAATCTCTGCTACTACAACTACAATTTCAATTTCATGGGACGAAAATGAATGTACTAATGTTATTGGATATAATGTTTATCGAAGAATTACTCCTTCAGGCTTTGTTCCTGACTTTTGTGAAGTTGGAGTTCCTCAAGATCTTGGCTATTCAAGAATTGTATATGTGGAAGGATATAGTTTAACAAATTATGACGACAATAGTGTTTCGCAAGGACATGATTATTGTTACTTGATTACAGCAGTTTTTCCTGATGGTGCAGAAGGTTATGCTTCTGATGAAATTTGTGCTACACTTATCAGAGGAATCCCTACGATAACTAATGTAAGTATTAATTCAACAGATGAGACCGAAGGCGAGATATATGTTGCTTGGGCTAAACCTAATGAAATTGATATCGGTGCTGCTCCCGGTCCTTATCAGTATGTCTTATATAGGTCTGAAGGATATTTTGGTGAAAATCCAATAGAAATTGCAACATTTGACGATATTGATGATACTACTTTTGTGGATTCGGGCATTGATACTAAAAATACTGCATGGTCTTATAAAGTTGAATTTTACAATAATGAGTCGGGAAATAGATTTTTAATCGGAACCCCGCATGTTGCATCATCAGTATTTATCGATTTCAATCAAATGGAAAATGCTCTTGAAATAAAATTTAATAAAAATACCCCATGGGTAAATACAGAATATACAGTTTATAGATATTCTGAAACTCTCGCTGATTATGATTCCATTGGTACAAGTAGTCAGGAGACATTTATTGATGAGGGTTTGATAAATGGTAAGGAATATTGTTATTTCGTGAGATCAACAGGAGCCTACTCTATTGACGGTATTATTAATCCTATAATTAATCTTTCTCAAATTAACTGTGAAGAAGCCATAGACACAACCGCTCCTTGTTCTCCAGAAATGTTAGTGACAAGCACATGTGATTCAGTAAGTTTTAATATTACTTGGGACAATAATGATACGTGTTATAATGATGTGAAGGAATATAGAATTTACTATACCTCATATTTAGATGGCGAATTTAATTTAATTTACACTGCTGCTGCTACGAATACCTCTTTTGTTTATTATCCTGAGATAGGTATGGCTGGTTGTTTTTATATGACAGCAGTGGATTCATTTGCTAACGAAAGCGATGTCTCTAATAAAGTTTGTTTGGATGACTGTACATATTACGAACTGCCAAATGTTTTTACGCCAAATGGTGACGGAATACACGATCTTTTTCAACCGTTTTTTCCTTATTATTTTGTCGAGAAAGTTGATATGCAGATTTATGATAGGTGGGGGTTATTAATGTTTCAGACTGATGATCCTGATATTAATTGGGAAGGAACAAATTATAAAAATGGTAAGATTGTTAGTGATGGAGTATATTATTATATCTGTGATGTTTATGAGCAGCGTCTTACCGGTATTGAAATAAGACATTTGCATGGATTTATTCATGTGTTTAATTCTATTGAGATAAATCAGATCCAGGAATGATAAGAAAGGCTACATATATTGTTTTTATGCTGGTTTTAAGTGTCACTACATTCGCACAAACTACTTGTCAGGATTCCTATTTTGTAGCCTTAAATTATGCTGATAACAATCAATTGGATTCGGCAATTCTTTTGTTGGATTCTCAAACAGAATGTAGCGAATGTCAAAGACTAAAAGCTGAGATATATGTTGAAAGAGAAGATTTTTTCAAAGCAACAGCAATTTATAAGAATCTTACAAAAGTTTATCCTTCAGATTCATATTTGAGACTTTCAGTAATTTATGCCGATCTTGGCTTTGCTGATGAAAGTGTTGCATATTTAGAAAAGTATTTTGAGCTGCCAAATCCTGTATCATATTCAGACTTATTATCAAATAAAGAATTTGAACAAATTAATACTTCTGACGAATGGAGAACTTTTTGGTCAGAAAATAGATATTCAAATAATGATTTACAACTTGAAGAAGCTGAATATTTGATTAAATCGGAAGATTATAACTCTGCTCTCGATATCCTTAATAAGTTGAATTATAGTGCGAAAAAAGAATGTGTAAGCTATTTAAAAGCCGTGGTGTACTGGAATTATGATAATGTTTCAGAAGCTTTAAAATATATCCAAACTACACTAGATGCACATTCTGATTATATGCCAGCATTGATTTTAAAACGTGGGATTGAGTTTAAGAATCATTCTTATCATGATGCATTGAGTACAAACAGTATTTTACAAAAAATTGATATTTATAACCCAGAGCATATTTATTGGCAGGCCGAATTATTGTTTTTAAATAACGAAAGTGCCGAGGCACAAAAAGTTATTGATATTTATCTAAGCTATTTTCCAAAAGACGAAGCTGCAAACTATCTTAATACTCAGATTCTTATTAAATCCGAAGATTATCGTGAAGCACTTATTCGTTTGAATAAAATGATTGAGATAAATCCATCTAATTCGGATTACTTTGTTGAGAGGGCAGATATTTATTATCTTCTTGAATCTTGGCGTTTTGCATCAAATGATTATTCGATGGCACTTGATATAAATCCAAAACTTAACGAAGTTTGGTTTCACTATGGGATGTGTCAATATAATCTTAACAATATCGAATCTGCATGTAATGCTTGGCGTAGGGCTGCAGGGATGAAAAATAGAGATGCTGTAAAAATGTTATTTAAAGAATGTGGGATATAAAAGCTCTTATCTTTTTATAATTTCATATTCCGAACTTCTCTCAATTGCCACAAATTCTTGATTTTCAATTAATTCAATCATTTCGTTTGCCGTCATTTCAGGCTTTTGTTCTTTACTTCCTGCCATTGAGTAGATTTTTGTAGAATCGCTAATAGTTCCATCCATATCGTCAACACCAAATGATAAGCTCAATGCTGCATTTCCTTTTCCTGTCATGGGCCAATATGCTTTTAAATGAGAAATATTGTCAAGAAAAATTCTCGAAATTGAATATGTTTTTAATTCTTCGCTCAAGTTGATTTCATTCTTTAGATTTAGTCTATTTCCAAAAGTTTTGTACTTGAGCGGGATAAAA
>CAZUQY010000419.1:0-3063 GCA_964622935.1 uncultured Bacteroidales bacterium
AGAAGCATATATCCTTATATAGCTTTTTTCGATAGATTCTGCTTCAGAAGGGACTTTAAACGTATATCTATGACCATTGAAATTATTGAGTTCGATAGGAATGATTTGATTCTGCCATAAGATAATTAGTGATTCAGGAATATAGCTGGATTCAATAGTTATTGAGCTTTCGTTGCAAGAAACTGTGGAAATCGAAACCCCCAATGACTGACATTCATCTTTAACCGATAATAATGTATTATACCCACCAATGCCGTTGGCTACAGTGTCTCCTTCTGGGTAATTGTTTTGCCAGACACCATCAACAACAATCTGATACTGATAGATTCCCAGATCAAGTGAAACACTTGCAGTCCAAATACCTCCTTCATTATTCATAATTAGGATTTCGGGATTCCATGAGTTGAAATCACCTGCGATTTTTACAGAATCAGGACTCTGACCCTCATGAGGGTTATACTTTATTTCTATTTTGTTTTTGTCTCTTTTATGACAGATTAAAGAATACGTATTTTCATTTTTAACTATGTTAATAGAAGATAGAACTTTAATGTTATTAAATTCTTCAGTAATATTTACAGTGTGTTCTTGTTTATTATAAATATATTTTCCACCGGTGAAGTAAGCAGAATCAATGCCTTCAAGATTAATAATAAAATCATTTAGATTAATAAAGGTTTTTTCTGCATCTAATGTTATAATATTATTTGTATAAAATATTGGATCATTTTCAATACAAAAAGTAGGGTCTTGAGGTCTATTACATGCAACTAATAAAATAACAAATAGGGAGATTGTCAGTATTTTGAAATTTATTTTATGCATGTGACGCTATAATCTTTGTTAATAATAATATTTGCTTTCTCTTTTAAAGATAGCACATTTTTGTGCTCTTGTTCTAGAATTTGCCATCTTAGCTCATCTGAATTTTCTTTACCTCTGGCACTTTGAGCTTTTTTAGTTTCATGATATGTGAGGTCGATAAAAACACTCAAGTCAGCTGGCAAGTTTATTGCATAAAGACCGTCTATAATAAGAATTTTAATCTTGCTAAAATCTGTTGTTAGCATATCAACCTCATCAGGAACTAAATCTACGCATGGCATTTGCGAAATCTTGCTATCTAAAAAGTCTTTAACATTGCTCACAAGTGTTTTCCAGTCTATTTCGCCTATTCCTACATTTTCTAGGCCATTTTCGACTCTCCATTTATTTCTAATCTTTGGATGTGTCCTGTAATAATTATCTGAATGAATTATTTTGGTAGGAACATTATGAGATTTTACAAGTTCTTTACCAATACTGTGTGCTAATTCAGATTTTCCACTCCCGGATTCACCGGAGATACAAATTATTATTTTCGATTTGTCAATCGTTAAAATTTGCTTAACAATCGTATTAGCAGCTTCTTTGTGTTTCTCTGTAATCAACAGGATATCTCCTAACATATTTCAAAATATTATTTAAGCGAATATAAGAATAATAAAAAACTGCACCATAAAATAGTGCAGTTTTTTATTATAATTGTGTTTTAAATTATTCAACAACAACTCTTCTTATTACTTGACGCTTAATAAAAGTAAATATTCTCTTATATTGAATGTAATAAATTGGCTTATAAATACAAATACACAAAAAAGGAACATATAAAGAAAGAAAATCCAAGTAAAGTGAAATACAATTTATTTGAAATATCTTTAAAAAACTAAAAAGATGAAAGGTTATATGATTAATAAGGTAATGTTCAAATTAGTGTGTCTGTACCACTAAAAAGTTTCTAATATTTTAAGAGGTTTTTTTTCATTAAGGTCTGTTATTGTAACAGGCCTATTTTGTTAAAGGTCGATATTCCACCATTCATCTTTTTCAATTATACATGGTGAATTGAAAATACGCATACCAACATCATTGCTAGTTTTGAGATTAAATGAGTCATGGTTAATAATTAGATCGTAATCAATATTTCGAAATTTGAAATTAAATGAACAGCGTTGCCAATAATTAGGCATTTTTGGAGATATACTAAGGACTTTGTCTCTGAAATCCACCCCAGAGTATGAATTTAAAATATGCATTACTGTTGCTGCCATTACTCCTGTGTGAATGCCTTCAGCAGTAGTGCCGCCTTGAACATCAGAGTAGTCATTTACAATTGCTTCATAAAAAAGTTTGTTAGCTAAGTCATATATCTCCCACTTTTGGGCCAAGAATGCATGCACAATTTTACTCAAACTGCTACCATGACTAGTTCTACTGATATAATAATAGAAGTTTTTTGTTTTGTAATCACTTGGTAGATTATAACCCAAACCTGCAAGAGTATCATTAATTTCCTTGTCAGTGAGATTATAAAAAATCATTAATGTGTCTGCTTGTTTTGCAAGTTTGTATTCATCAGGAGATTTGCCTTCAGCTTTTAATATTCTATCAAGTCTAGATATGTTGCCGTATTTCTTTTTATAAGCCACCCAGTCTAATTCCTTTAGATCAAAATAGCCACTGAACTGCTCGATAATTCCGTTTTCATTAATGTGAACAAAAAGATTTTCACTTATTTCCGTCCATTTTAGTAGTTCTGTTTCGCTTGGGATTACCGATTTACTGTCAAATAGAAAATTTTGTTTATAGTAAATACTAATTGTGTTACGAAGCACCCATGCAAGCATAAGGTTTGTATATGCATTGTCCCTTAGTCCGCCTTTATCTCCTGACTTCATATTCTTTTCGTGAAATTCATCAGGACCCATCATATTTTCTGTATGATATCTAAAGTCAGAAGCTGAATATTTACAAGCAGAGGTAAAAAATCTAGATATTTCTGTAAGCATTTCAAATCCATAATCTTTCATAAAGATTTTGTCGTCAGTAGCCTGAAAATAACGAATAATGTTATAAGCAACAGCCAATGAAATATGGCGCTGGTTACGGCTATAGTCTGGTCCCCACTTGCCTGACTCTGGATTTAAATGGATTTCTTGGGTTTCTTCTGTTCCTAAGCTCCCACTTTGCCAAGGGAACATAGCTCCAGAAAAACCATTTGTTGATGCATATATTTTAGCTTCT
>CAZUQY010000420.1:0-3051 GCA_964622935.1 uncultured Bacteroidales bacterium
AAGATTTCTATTACTTTGCTTAAATCGTGAAAATCAAAAACATCAAAGCCTTTATTTTTCAAAAGACTTATTAAAGCCTGAGAAATAATGGCAAATTTCTTAATTTCAAAAAGCTGAATATCATCTAAAACAATTTCTTTATCAAGATTTTTTAAGGTTCCTGAAATATTATTTAATTGATGAAGTCGGAGGTTAAGATTGTTAATATCAGAATTACTCAACTGATTAATAAAACTCAAAGTGTATTCAAGATACTCCAATTCAATTTTTATATCAAATTCGCTAATAAGGAATTTACTTTGTAATAAAAACTCCTTCCCAGGGGCAGAAGCAATCTTCAGACTATCGAATATAAATCGCAATCCACTATTTTCACTTATATGTTTTTTAAAATTACTCACCTGCTATTTTTTTTATATCATATACCGGCAAATTCAATTCTTTAGATAAAACTGATCTTAATTTGTCAGAGTCTAGCACAAATCCATTAGGTGCTAAAGGATTCACACAAACTGCCATAAGATTTGTTTTTAACAACACTTTTATTTTTCCGCCTTTTTCAACAAATGCATTAAATGCATGCTGTCCTGCAAATATACGTGTAAAATCTTTAACTATTATCTCGGTTTGCTTTACATTTTTCTGCACACGAAGCAAATTAAGGATTTTATCATTTACAGCACCACTAACAAACAATCTGCTACCGTACTCAAACAACCTATCAACATTATTTTCGATCAAAAACACTGATGGAATATGTAAATCGTGAATAACATTGTCATCATCAATTGCCCATAATCCGTTTTCTTTAGAGAGCAATTCATCGGTAAGAGGTGATCCAAAGCTTTCTATTTGAATTAAACGATGAATATAGGCTGTTTGCTTAACCAATGACGGGATATTTGCTGACAAAGCAGCACCCGTAGTAAGAATCATACTATCTGTAACTGAAGGCGAACCAAAGCTTTTGCGGGATAATGCTCCATCAACGATAATAATATCAGGATTATAAAATGATAATTCGTTTATAATTTGTCTTAACCAAACTGTATCTGGAGGCCCCGAGAAGATAAGTTTACCTTGTGATTTTGCTCTTGCTGTTATTAATCGGCCTAAAGAAGTATGGTTATTAGAAATATTCAATATCTCAGCATCAATGTTTTTTTGAGCAAAATGCTTTTCCGAAGTAACAAAAACTGAATTTCTAAACAACTCAATTTCTGGTTTACGTGTATTTGTTACCTGATCCAAACTTTCTCCATCGATTCCGATTGAAGTCAGTGCTAGACTTTTATTCTTTTCATGTAGCCTATTTATAATATAATTTAAACACTCCGTTTTGCCGGTATTTTTTTCCATACCAACAATTGAAAGGCTTTTATATCTTAATATATCATCAATAAAGGGCACAACACATGGTTAAATTACAAATCACAAAATACAAATCTCAATTTGCCGAAGCAAACAAATATCAAATTCAAAATTTCAAGAGTTCAAGTAACAAGCTTCAAGTCCAAAAGCAAATTTCATGTTCTCCTCTTGTAATTTGAAATTTGGAACTTGTTATTTAGATTCTTCTATCTATTTGTGTCTTTTCTTACGCGACAATTCCTGAGGTTCCAAAGCTAATTTATCTCCACGTAATAAAGCTGCAACACCTTCGTTTTGGATTGCCTCTTTACAATCTTCACAATGACATTCATAGACATAGTCAGTTGGCTCAGTATAAGTAGTAATTACTCCTTCGAAATTTCTAAGAACGACTTTACCTGGACTTTGTGAAATAACATAAGTAGGCATAACAGGCGTTTTACCACCTCCACCAGGGGCATCGACAACAAATGTTGGCACTGCAAAACCCGAAGTATGACCACGTAAATTTTCGATAATCTCGATACCTTTTGAAACCGGAGTTCTAAAATGCTCAAGCCCGATTGAAAGATCGCACTGATAAATATAATAAGGGCGTACACGAATTTTCACCAAATCCTGAACTAATTTTTTCATTGTATGCACACAATCGTTAATACCTCTAAGTAAAACCGATTGATTACCAATTGGAATACCTGCATTTGCAATTTTCGCGCATGCTTCAGTCGATTCTGGAGTTACTTCTTTTGAGTGATTAAAATGAGTATTCAACCAAATTGGGTGATATTTCTTTAGCATATTTACCAAATCTTCAGTAATACGCTGTGGACATACAACCGGAGTTCGAGTTCCAATTCTGATAATCTCCACATGCGGTATTGCCCTTAATCTTTGAATAATTGACTCGAGCATTTTATCAGAAACCATCAATGCATCACCACCAGAAAGAAGGACATCTCTCACTTGAGGAGTAGCAGCAATATAATCAATTGCTTTCTGAATCCTTGCAGAAGGAGAGTCACTATCGGTTTGACCAGCAAAACGACGACGTGTACAATGACGACAATACATCGAACACATATCCGTAATCAAGAATAAAACCCTATCAGGATATCTATGAGTTAAACCAGGTACAGGAGAATCTTCGTCTTCGTGCAAAGGATCGAGCAAATCGGCAGCAGATTGGTGTGTTTCCAAACCTGTAGGAATTGCTTGCTTGCGTACAGGACAATTACGATCTTCAGGATCAACAAGACTCAAATAATATGGTGTTATTGCCATACGCAAAGTCTGTAATGATTTTGCAACCCCCTCTTCTTCATTAGGAGTTAAGCTAATATATTTTTTCAACTCGTCTAGAGTCTCTATTCTATTTTTTACCTGCCATTTCCAATCGTTCCACTGTTTGTCTAAAACATCAGGAAACATTTTTTTTCTTCCTTCGTTATTCATAATTTCAAAATTTAAACATAAAGTTTTTCAAATAAAGCTCTAATTTGAGAAGATTCTCTCAAAATATTCAGAGTCAAATTTGCATGACCTTTTGCGTATCCATTACCAACAATCAGATTTATATCTTTACCAATACCCTCGGCACCCAAAGCTGCTTTTGTAAACGACGTTGCCATCGAAAAAAAGTATATCAAGCCTTGTCCTTTTGTAATAAGAATTGATGTCATT
>CAZUQY010000421.1:0-3043 GCA_964622935.1 uncultured Bacteroidales bacterium
GTGGTCACCAACGCTAGACAAAAACTAGCGAAGTTAGGCTTTGGTAGAATAATAAAAGACTAATAATTCGAGCTAAGAACAATTAGATACCAATCATCCATCTTTCGTGAGTTAGCTTGTTGACTTTTAGGAATACTCTTGCGTGATTAAGGATTTTTGTCACGAAATTCGTATGCTGCGCAACAAATTTCTCGCCAAAAACCAATTCGTTTTATTTGCATACCACTGGCTTGCTGCGCTGCGCATGCGGTTACAAATATTCGACCCACTCCGGGGTCGTTGCTGATTCAAAACTTGTATATCTGTTTTAATAATTGTAGGCCCTATCCCACGCTAGTATTTCGACAGGCGTATATTTATTATAATTCTACCACCAACGGCAAAGCCCTCGATTCACCTATCCCACGCTAGTATTTTGACAGGCCAACAACCTAACTCGCATGGGATTAAGGGGTCGAAGGACAAATTACAATAAACAAAGGAAACTAAACAGCAGAACAAGAGAACAATGAAACCTGAAACACGGAACACGGAACAAATTACAGATTACTGATTACAAATCACAAATTACTTACTCTATAATAAGCTTCTCAATTATAATACCATCATTAGAGCTAGCTTTTAGAATATATAGACCCGAACTTAAGTTTGAAATATCAACAGGTACATTAGTACCATTAACATTAAAACTCTGAAGGATTTGTCCGTTAAGATTTATTATTTCTATCCTTGTGTTATATAATACAGAAATTTTAATAATGTCGTTAGCAGGATTAGGGAAGACAGTTAGCTGATTTTCAACGCCGAAGCAGTTATACATACTTATTATATCAGAATATTTGTAATTCCCGTTATAGTCCGTCTGCTTTAATCTATAATATGAAATATCTTTTAAGGGATTAGTATCATAAAATTCATAATCTATAATATCAGAAGAATTCCCTGCACCTTTTACTGTACCAATAGTTTCCCATGATAATGCGTCATTACTTCGCTCAATTGTAAAGAAATCATTATTCCTTTCGCTGGAAGTCGTCCAAAGAATATCTATTTCTTGGCTTTCCATATCACAGTCAACATAAAAATCAAGTAATTCTATTGGTAACGGAATCGAACTATTTCTCCCTCCAAATGTAATTTGTTTTTCACCTTTGGCGGCAAAAGGGATTGATATTGACGATGTGATACTACCATCTGTGGTAAGCTCTAATCGTGCGTCTCCACCAGCGTCTTTCCAGATATTATCCCAATATGCAACACTTAAAAATTCAAGTTGAGAGACACCTAAACCGTCACAGAAATCATGAATAGTGCATGGATCATTATTTTTCCAGTATAAAATTACATCTAAATCTTCTGTAGAACTCACAAGCCAATATTCTCTATTAGTTGTATGAGTCAGAGGGAATTCATGTGTCCATGCAGTATACCACCATTGATTTAAGTCTTCATAAGAATAGAGATACTTTATTTTAACATCTGTACTAGCTGCCGGATCAGCTGTAAAAGGAGCCCATATTTTATATGTTTGTAGACCATCTCCGATATCTCTGTCTGTAATATCTCCAATAGGGAAAGTAAATGAACTTGCTCCTGATTTTTGAGCATTCCCATCAATAAAACTTTCCTCTTTACCTATTTCAGATGTAGAACCGTCAAGAAATACAACAGTATTATCACCTGTATTTACAATTCCATCTGTAAATTCTGCAAATCCGCCAATCGAGATATCGTTGTCTTCAATCATGATATCAGCATTATTTCCCACGTCATTGTCAAATTCAATATCATAATATGCTGTAGAATTAGTACCACTTATTGTTTGGACTATTGTGCCGTCAAATGTTACCTTCCCCTCTTGTGGGTTAAAAGTGCCGTTATTAGTCCAGTTACCGCGCATAAACATATTATAATCATTTATACTTGCATCACAAATGACTCCTGTCTCATTTGTATAGTTTCCGTTTACAATCACAGTACCTTCAAGTGTTTTTGTTCCTGTTCCACCACTTGTTATTAAATGATAATAAGTAGCATTTCTGACAAATTGATTTCCTGCAAAACTGTAATTAACTGTATTTACATTAGTACCTGCATCAAATGTGGAAACTGTTGTATTTACTGCCCCAATATACAAATATGAATTAACTCCTTGAGTCCATGTGCCAGTGCCTTGCATTGCATTTAATGCACTTACTGTGGTTAGATTTGTATATTTTCCGGATGTATTTATTAAATTAAATGATAAAGAATTTGTGCCACTTACTGTATTTGCAAATCCTGATAGTGTATAAGTATTCAAACCAGAGGTAAACGTTCCGTCATTCTGGATATCTCCTTTTATTAGGACGGCTTCGTTAGCACTGTTATTCCAGGTTCCACCACTATTTATATATACATTCTTAAATATTTTTGTTCCAACATCATCAATATGTAATGTGCCGTCAATGTTTGTATTTCCCTTTACTTCAATGGCGTTTAATCCTGTTGAAGCAGTACCACTGTATATATTGAAATCATTGTTTACTGTAATATCTCCATTCATTTCCCCAATAGTTCCAGCTGTTTTAGTTACATATAGATCATAATATGTTGTTGTTCTGATTATCTGAGGATCATCAGAGCCAAAGTAATTTACTATATTACCCGTTGCAGAAGCATATAGAGTTCCTATAACAGGAGTAATAGCATTTCCGATTTCCAGAGTAGAATATTGTTCGTTCTTCCAAGATGATCCTGCGTTCAAAATTATATCGCCGGTCTCTATTGTAAAGCTTCCATAATTTTTAACAATAAGTCCTGCAACAATATCTAAATCACCCCCTGTTTTTCTCAAAACAGAATTTGATAATATTGTTTTATTGCCACCACTAATCTCTAAGCTATTTACGTTTTCAATCAGTCCCATTCCACCAATTGTAGTGTTATTGCCGCTAAATGTTATAATTCTCGTTCCAGTACAACTACCATCAATTAATACATGACCTGTAACTATAAAAGTTCTGTTAACTGTATCTAAAACTCCAGCTGCTGTAACAGTAAA
>CAZUQY010000422.1:0-3043 GCA_964622935.1 uncultured Bacteroidales bacterium
ATCGTCTTTTATGGAGAATAAAATGTTGAGTTATTACATGTTTGCCAGAGGTGAATACATGATAACCGATAAGTTACGTGTTAAAGCAACAACAGCTTTTGATGTTAGTCCAGGGCAAAATTCAAACAGACTTGCTTTTGGCTCGATTGGATTTGATTACAAGGTGGGGAAAGATTCATTTATAAGTGCAGAATTAATAATCAATAATACCCCAAACTATAATCCAATGTATCATCAAACTCCTTTTGGAGCATTTGATAATAGAAGCATAAGACCACATGGTGGTTCAATGTTTTCAGATCCTTATACTGCGTGGTAAATTACAACGGAAATAATATATCATCTGTTTTCCCAACAACAATTAAAGAATTAAAATCCACTGGTTGGGATTATATTGACGTAATCTTAGTTTCCGGTGATGCATTTGTTGATCACCCTGCATTTGGTACTGCAGTTATTGCTAGAGTGCTCAATAAGGCTGGTTATAGAGTTGCAGTTTTACCACAACCCAATTGGCAGGATGACTTGCGGGACTTTAAAAAGTTCGGTAAACCTCGTTTGTTTTTTGGTGTAACTGCAGGTAATATGGACTCAATGCTTAATCATTATACGGCAGGCAAAAGAAAACGCTCTGAAGATGCCTATACTCCAGGGGGCGAAATTGGTAAAAGACCAGATTTTGCAACTGAGGTTTATTCACAAATACTAAAAAAAATATATCCAAATGTACCAATAATAATCGGAGGTGTTGAAGCTTCAATGCGACGATTTGTTCATTATGATTATTGGAAAAATAGTCTTTTGTCATCAGTTCTTGATTTGTCGGGAGCCGATTTGTTGGTTTATGGAATGGCAGAGAAAACAATTCTTGAAATTGCTGACCAGTTAAACGATTCTGGTCAAGTCTATAATTGTTATAATATCAGGCAGATAGCTTATTTGAGCGATTTTAAAGATACTAAAGATTCCGATATTAAATTGTTTGGATATCGCGAAGTACTAGCAGATAAAAAAAAGCATGCTCTGAATTTTGTGAAAATTGAAAAGGAATCTAACCTAAATTCTAATTGTAGATTGATTCAGGATTTGGATAAAAAGCGTCTTATTGTAAATTCAGCTAATCCTGTACTTTCTGAAGAGGAAATGGATAATGTTTATTCCTTGGGCTATACTAGATTACCGCACCCTCGTTATAATGCAAAGCAACCAATACCGGCTTTTGAAATGATTAAAGATTCTGTAACTTTGCATAGGGGATGCTTCGGTGGTTGCAGTTTTTGCACCATCTCAGCGCATCAGGGAAAGTTAGTTAGTAGCCGTTCGAATCAATCAATTATAAAGGAATTGGAATTTATTGCATCTCAATCTGGGTTTAAAGGACATATTACTGATTTGGGTGGTCCTTCAGCAAATATGTATAAAATGAAAGGCATTGATACAAAAATTTGTGATAAATGCTCTAAACCATCTTGTGTATTCCCAGTAGTCTGCAAAAATTTGGACACTTCCCATAAACCACTTATAGAAATTTATCAAAAAGCATCTCAGGTAGAGGGAATAAAAAAGATCAGTATTGGAAGTGGTGTAAGATACGATATCGCAATGTACAGAAGTCCATCAGAGGAAACTAATAGAGATAATAAAAAGTATCTCGAAATTTTGATTTCCCGTTTTGTATCTGGAAGGTTGAAAGTTGCACCGGAACATAGTTCATCAAAAGTCCTCAAGCTTATGCGAAAGTCATCGTTTGGTTCATTCAGAAGTTTTGAAAAACTGTTCCGTAGTGTGAATGAAAAATATGGTTTGAATCAGCAGTTAATTCCTTACTTTATCTCTGGGCATCCCGGTTGTACAGAGTACGAAATGGCCGAGCTTGCTATTGAAACAAAAAATATGGGATTTAAATTAGAGCAGGTACAGGCATTTACCCCAACACCAATGACTCTGGCAACTGTTATGTACTATTCTGGAATCAACCCTTATGATAACGAAAACTTGTATATTGCAAAAGATAGATACCAAAAAGAAAAGCAACTTCAGTATTTTTTTTGGTATAAACCTGAGGTTAAGAAAAGTATTTTAATTAGTCTAAAAAATGCTGGAAGAGCTGACCTTGCTGAAAAGTTTTACGGAAAAAAACGAAGAAAATCCAAATAATTTTATAAGTTTGTAGGTAGTTTGATACAAGAGTTTATATTCCGTTAAATATGCCTAAAATAATACAACAAATATCTCTATTTGTACTATTGTTGATTTTTGCAGCATGCACAAATACAAGGATTCCACAAAATCAGTTTTATGTCTTTACAGGTCACTCTGAGTGGACAGAGAACGAAAAGGAAGCTTGTGTTAAAGCAATTGAAAATACCGAAAATGCTGATTCTGTAAAAGTAATTTTTAAGAAGACAAATATTCCTAGTATGGGTCAGGCGCAACCATTAATAAGAACCATACTAAAAAAACCAGATAAAAGAACTTACATTGTTAAGGTGCAGGATTGCAATTCGAAAAATCTATTATGTTATTCAGTCTTACCAGATTCGGCAAAAGTTGGACTTATTGGCCATGAACTCGTTCATGTTTTAGACTATAAATCAAAAGGTTTCTTTTCGATTTTGCAAATGGCAATAAAATATTCCCTTAGCAGGAAATATCGCAGCAGGGTAGAATACGTCACCGACTCATTAACAATAGTACATAATATGGGAAATGAAGTTTTGTTATTGTTAGATTTTGTTGAGAACTCCGGTCTTGCCTCAAAGTCATATCTGCGAAAAAAGAAGAAATACTACATGGACTCTGATGAAGTTTTACGCATTATTCATTCTCAGAACTGATATTTGAAGAATAAAAGTAATTCGAAAGGAAAAGTCTATTTTAAGGAGTTC
Organism: uncultured Bacteroidales bacterium; assembly: GCA_964622935.1. GTDB lineage: Bacteria > Bacteroidota > Bacteroidia > Bacteroidales > ML635J-15 > Bact-19. Next base: position 2,889 of record CAZUQY010000422.1, read on the forward strand.
TTCTATGTGTTTGTAATGGATTGAAAAACAGGGCATTGTATCTTATTTCCTGGTTTGCTCACACATTATGTTTGATAAAAAAAGTTCTTTTAGTAATCAAAATGGCAAAATATCCTTATTTTTGAAATAAATTAACATAAGAAGGGGTTTATTAA
>CAZUQY010000423.1:0-3038 GCA_964622935.1 uncultured Bacteroidales bacterium
TGTACTAGTAGTATTACCAACTTTACCTACAATAATGTTTCTCCCATCTTTTCCTACTTGCGATATTGTAGGTAAAGTTGGTAATACTACTAGTACATTTTATGCTGCTAAAGATGGTAAAATTAGTGAATCGGAATTAAAAGAGATGAAGAAAATGATTGATGATGAATTAAATAATAAAAATCAAAAATAATATGAATGAGTTTATAAAATATCTAATACAAGTTGTTGCAGTATCTGGAGTATTGTATTTATTTTACTTCCTATTCTTAAAAAACACAACATATTTTAGGTTAAATCGCTATTATCTATTATTATCATTGATTTTGCCACCAATATTACCTCTATTAAATATTCCACTTGTCCAAACTGAGACGACTTATGCTGTTCCTATTGTTTTGGATGAGATTGTAATTACTGCAGGTGGAAATGTTGTTCAAGCAGATCCTGTAACTATTAATTATACATTATTATTTTATGGGATTATTGTTGGAGTATTTATATTAAGAATACTATGGGCAACTTTATCAATAATATGGATATCAAAGAAATCAACAAAAGATAGGTTAGGAGAATATGTTGTTATTTCATCTTCTAATAAGATAAACCCTTTTTCTGTTTTCAAATACATATTTGTTAGCAAAAGTCATTTTGAAGATAGCGAAGGTTTAGAGCAAATAATATCTCACGAAGCTGTACATATAAGACAGCTACATAGTGCAGATAATATTATTGCTGAAATAATTTGTTCTGTATTTTGGATTAATCCGTTTGTATGGATTATTAAAGATAGTTTAAAATCAACCCATGAATATCTAGCTGATGAAAAAGTTATGGAGCAAGGCTTTGACACAGCAGGATATTTTATGCTCCTTTTTGAGAATGTAGTTGGTAAAAGATTTGGGTTGGCCAACAATTTTAATGAATCACTCACTTTAAAAAGAATGAAAATGATGAAAAAAAATCGCTCGCCACGCTACTTGCGTTGGCTTTATCTAATGGCATTGCCATTGATTGGTATTATTGTTTTTACAATTTCTTGTACTCAGGAGCAGACTAAAACTGATGTTGTAGACCCAGAGACAAAACAGAAAGTAGAACAAGTTGAAGAAAAGATGTACTCTACTGAAGAAGTTGAAGTTATGCCAGAATATCCTGGAGGACAAGAGGAACTAATAGCTTATTTGTCAAGTGGGATTATTTACCCAAGTAAAGCAAAAGAAGATGGAATCGAAGGTAAAGTTTTTATTAAGTTTAAGGTGTCTAAAACTGGTGCAGTTAAAGATGCTGAGGTTATTGAACCTGTTGATGAGTTGCTCGATGCAGAAGCATTAAGAGTTATCTCAGAAATGCCAGATTGGACTCCTGGAGAAATTGACGGAAAACCTGTTAATGTGGAATATGTAATTCCAATTAACTTTAAGTTACATTAAAAGACTAAGAAGGCGTTCTTTATAGGGCGCCTTTTTTATTCAAAAAGTTCCTTTTTAAAATTTACTAGGTACAGTTTTTCTGTTGCTCGTGTTATAGCAGTATAAAACCATCTAAGAAGTTCATAAGTGTTTTCAGCACTCATTGTGTTTTCATCGAACCACCCATGATCTATGAAAACCGCAGGCCATTGACCACCTTGAGATTTGTGACAGGTCACGGCATAAGCAAATTTAATTTGTAATGCGTTAAAATAAGGATCCTTTAGAATTTCTTCATGTCTCTTTTGGCTGTTAGAAATATGGTCATAATCGATTTGTAATTGTTGATATAGTTCCTTATAGTAATTGTTATCCATTGAAGGTGCGTCAATATTTAAGGTGTCTATAATTGCTTTTACTTCTATTTCTAATTCCGGATAATCAGTAAAGCTAACAGTTAGGTCAATGTAATTATGTCCATATAACTCCTGTCGTCTGCCAATTCTAAGGACTTCTACAATATCACCATTTGCAATAAACTCAATCTCAGCATTTTCCGGTAACCAGCTATAATTGTTTTTTACAATCATCAAAAGATCACCATGCGAAATGTCTTCTTCTTTCCACATAATCTGGTTACGGATACCAAGATTGTATTTATTTGCATATTTATTTGAACGACAAATTACTTTTGTTTCATGTTCACCATACTTTGAGTAGCATGATTCAATTTCTTCTAGCAATTCGGTTCCCGAAATACTGCAAATATCATTAAAACTATCAGTGATGAATTTTGGAAGCTTGAAGTCTTCATCCGTAATCATCTGTCGTATTTTTGTCGCATTAAATAAAATACCTGACTCTTCATCCTGACGAACAACCTCGTTTAATTCCGTATTGTAAATTTTCATCCCAAGCGATTCAAGATAGCCTTTGTCTAGAGCTGGACTTAAGTTTGTCCCAATCGGAGGGAGTTGAGCTGTGTCACCAAGCAAGATAAGTCTACAATTATTATCATTAAATACAAAACTCAAAAGATCATCTAAGAGCCTTCCACTTCCAAAAGCACTTCCGCTAAAATCACTGTTCCCTATCATTGAGGCTTCATCAACAATAAAAACAGTGTCTTTGTGAATATTGAAGTTGAGAGAAAAACCACTATCTGCTTTCTTAGTAGTTTTTTTTCGATAGATACATTTATGAATTGTTGAAGCTGTATGTCCAGAATAACTTGAGAGTACCTTAGCTGCACGTCCTGTTGGAGCAAGCAAAACTGTTTTGACCTTCATGTCGGATAATACATTGATAAACGCACTGATAAGGCTTGTTTTTCCAGTTCCAGCGTAACCTTTTAATGTAAAAATGCAGAATTTTTCCTTGTCATTTAAGAAACTCAATAAATTACTTATCGCAATATTTTGTCCAGCTGTTGGCTGATGTCCAAGTTTTGTACTTATTTTATCTACTAGAAAGTGCTCAAGCATTATTATGAGTATTTTATAATCAACAAAACTATAATATTGTAGCCCATTTGAAGAATTAAACTCGATAAACTTTAGGAAATAAATAGCAAACAACTTCAATTCTATTCTCTTACAAAGTTATCAAGAAATAGGTAAGTAATTC
>CAZUQY010000424.1:0-2996 GCA_964622935.1 uncultured Bacteroidales bacterium
ATTGAACTTAAAACATATTTTGTAGTTTTATAACGAAATCCAGTATTATATCTAAATAGGTGATTTTTACTGGTTCCTTCAAGATGTAAATTTGTTCCTAACAGGCTTGCATTAACCGATCCACCAAATTCAGTAGGTTTTCTATATTTAATATCAAGAACAGATGACATTTTATCTCCGTACTTTGATTCAAATCCACCAGCAGAAAATACAATTGACGATACCATATCAGAATTGATAAAGCTTAATCCCTCCTGCTGACCTGATCTCACTAACAATGGACGATAAATCTCAATATCATTTACAAAGACAAGATTCTCATCAAAATTCCCCCCTCTAACATTATATTGGGAACTTAATTCATTGTTTGAAGAAACAGCAGGCAATGATTTAAGTATATCTTCGAAGCCTCCGATAGTAGGTATATTCATAGAGATTTCAGGATTTAGTCTTATCCCAGGAACAAATCGATCTGATTGTGCTCCAATATTAGCCTCAGGTAAAATAGTAAAGTCTTCCTTTAAATAAATGCTTAATTCCACTTTCTCACCCGCCTCAAGCTTTAATGTTTCAGAATAGCTCTGATAGCTTATATATGAAATTTCTATGGTGATTTCCTGATTCGCCGGCACCGAAATTTCAAAATAGCCCTTCGTATTGGTAACAGTACCAAGCGATTTGTTTTTAATACTGATATTAGCAAACTGAACAGGACCTGACTTGAGATCATAAACGAAACCACTTACGATTGCATTCTGTGCCGTTAAAAAAGCGGACAGAGAAATAAAAATCAATATATAAAACCCTTTAAGCCAGTTCATAAGTTATAAACATGATTATAACACAAAGCCTGCAAATATATTGTTTTTATCCGACATTTATTTTTTAATTTCTGGGTAGACAATTCTGGAATGATAAATATTACTTATTTTTTCAGTAAATATCTTTTTAGCAGTAGAAATTTGCCTCATGGTAATTTCAACATTATCGTATTGTCCATCGCTTAATTGTGAGTCGATAATAGCACCAACAAGCTTCTCAATCGATTCGGGTGTATAAACTCTCAATGTCCTTGATGCTGCTTCAATAGCATCAGCCATCATCATTACAACTGTTTCTATATTGTCTGGTTTCGGACCAGGATATTTGAAATTACTAATATTGGGTGCGATTCCAGGATTTTCATTTATCCAAGAATTGTAAAAATACTTTGTTAAACTTGTTCCATGATGCATAGTAATAAAATTCACCACCTGTGCTGGCAGATTATATTTTCTGGCAAGTTCAACACCAGAATTCACATGGGAGATTATCCTCTGTGCACTTTCCTCAAAATCTAACTTATCATGAATGTTTGCACCACTTTGATTCTCAATAAAATAATCGGGGTGTACTGATTTTCCAATATCATGATAAAGGGAACCAGTGCGAGCAAGCAGATAATTACCTCCCAAATCACGGGTTACAGATTCAACTAGATTTGCAACTTGTACAGAATGCTGAAATGTACCCGGGGATTCTTCTGCGAGCTTTCGTAAAGCAGGATTATTGGTATCGCTGAGCTCCATCAAAGTAAAATCAGAAAGAAAACCAAATATCTTTTCGTAAAGATAAACAATAGGCAAATAAAGCAATATCAAAACAGAACTTATACCATAAACATAAATATCACTTGATATAATATCGGTGAATTCTCCCTGTTTCATTAATATAAATCCTGAATTTATAACCAAATATGTTAAAAACACATAAATCATGCTTATAAATATCTGACTTCGTTTACGAGTATTGCGCAAACTAAACATTGCTATTAACCCTGTAATAATCTGAATAAATACAAACTCGAAACTATTTGGAGCAAAAAATCCAGCAACAAGAATTGAAGCAAAATATACGAAAAACGAAACGTTAAATCTGTAAAATGTATATAACAACAGCGGGAATAATGTAAAAGGCACAATATTAATACTAATATTAGTATAATTGAACACAAGTAATACACTGCCAATCAACAATAACATTTGTAATGTAAAAAAGGTATTGGCTTTGAAGCTATTTAGTATCTTTCGATCATGATAATATAAATATAAAAAGATGACAAGGTAGAGAGACAAGAACAATAATGATACCCCAAAACTAATAATAAAGTGATTCACTTCTGAGTTATCTGACTCAACTTCCTTCTTTAGCGAAAGCAGAACCTTGTTTTCATAATCACCAACAATATTTCCTTTTAAAATTACCAGCTCTCCTTTTTGCACAAGTCCACGTGATGTTGATACAGATTCCAGCTGATTTCTTAACAGTTCCTCACTAAGATTCGGATCGTAAACAATATTTGCATCTGGTTCATTTTTGATAATATATTTCCTGATTTTAAAACCAGATAAGGAATCAATTTCCGCTAAACCTGACTTTGTGTAAAGTTCCATAAAATCAGACCTAACATCTTCTAAGAAACTAAAACTTCCAGAATAATTCAATTTACTAATATTACCATCATATAAGAAAAACCGGAATTTTTCTTTAACAAATGCTGTGTCCGGAACACTTACTATACCAGTTTTATATGCATCAGATAAAAAACTATCTGCAAATATTTTAAATAACTCAAACTTCTTTAATAGAAGACTTTTTTCAAAATCGCTATAGTCTAGATTGTCAATTTTAGGTGCAATTTCATCTTTCCAGATGTTCTCTATTCCATCAGTATAGTTTTCAACAATCTCATTCTTTACAATTGTATCATAAATAAAATATGGAATAAAATTATTATTAATACTGTCTTTTTCTGCTTTTAATTCTGATTCTGTCTTATAAACAGGGAAATCAAATGGTGCCATCAAATCATTATGCAACCAAGGGCTCCCCTCCGAAAAAGAATATTGAAACTTCTTTTCTTTAGGAAAAAGATAAACAACTATTGCCACACTTATTAAAAACAATAAAATGACATATACGATAACTGAATACTTTTTAAATTTCATTCTTTAATT
>CAZUQY010000425.1:0-2995 GCA_964622935.1 uncultured Bacteroidales bacterium
AACCTAGAACCTGTTCAACTGGCAGGAACTATTGTAAAAAGAGCTTCCTTGCATAATGCCGACCAAATTGCTTTACATGACATCCGAATTGGTGATGTGGTTTTTGTTGAAAAAGGTGGGGAAATTATCCCAAAAATTGTTGGCGTAGAAAGTCATATGCCAGATTCTAAACCAACAGAATTTATTAGCCAATGTCCAGAGTGTAATTCTGAATTGGTAAGAATCGAAGGTGAAGCAAAACACTTTTGTCTTAATTCCAATAATTGTGCTCCACAAATTAAGGGGAAGATTGAACATTTTATTTCGCGAAAAGCAATGAATATTGATAGCATTGGAGAAGAGACGGTTGCTCAATTTTTTGAAAACAATCTAATCAAAAATGTAGCAGATTTATATAATCTGACAAAGGAAATGATTATTCCACTGGATAGAATGGCTGAAAAATCTGCAGACAATGTTATTAATAGTATAAAAGATTCCAAAATCATAAGTTTCGATAGAGTACTATTTGCGTTGGGAATAAGATTTGTTGGTGAGACTGTTGCAAAAAAACTTGCGTATGCTCTTAAGAATATTGAGAACCTTGCAAATGCAACAAAAGAAGAACTTATTGCAGTTGATGAAATTGGAGATCGTATTGCAGATAGTATTATTGACTATTTTACTCAAGCCGAAAATATTAAAATAATTGCAAGTCTTATGAATACTGGAGTGCAATTCGAAATACAAGAAGAAGCAAAACTCTCAGAGAAACTTGCAGCACTATCAATTATTATTTCAGGCACCTTTAGTAAATACTCTCGCGACGAAATTAAAGCCCTGATTGAAAAACATGGTGGCAAAAATGTCACATCAATATCAAAAAACACTAGTTTTCTTATTGCAGGCGAAAATATCGGGCCTTCAAAATTAGAAAAAGCTACAAAACTTGGAGTTAAAATAATCTCAGAAGAGGAATTTGAGACATTAATTAAGGAATAAAAATTAGATTAGAGTCTAAATTTAGATACAATCGCTTATATTTTAACGATTTGCATTGTTTTTATACAGCCACTTCTTCCCTCTCCCACATGGTTTTAGCATTTTTTTAACAATATATTAATATTTTTTTAGTACTTTGTATTGCATAGTACTAATTATTTTACATATCTTTGCATTGTAAACAACTAGAATAAATTATGGATAATAATAATAACAAAGCTCAAATGCGAAAAGGTGTCATCGAATACTGTACTTTGTTAATACTAAAGCAAAAGGACTGTTACTCAAACGACATACTTGTAAAACTTAAAGATGCAGATCTTATCGTAGTAGAAGGAACTCTGTATCCTCTCCTAACCAGATTAAAAAACATGGAACTGCTAATTTACAGATGGGAAGAAAGCACACAAGGTCCTCCACGGAAATATTATAGCTTAACAGAAAAGGGTGAAAAAATATTAGAAGAAATGGATAAATCCTGGACAGAGCTTGTAGATTCAATTAACACATTAAAAACCTTTAAAAACTAGAAATATGAAAAAGACAGTTAACATAAACCTGAACTCATTCATGTTTAATATAGATGAAGATGCATATATCATGCTAAACATTTATCTATCAAAACTACAAGAGCATTTCGCAAAACTCGAAGAAGGAAGCGAAATTGTAAGAGATATAGAAGCCCGTTTAGCAGAAATATTCGGGATGAAAATAAATGAAAGTAAGCAGGTAATAAACCTTTCAGATGTCGAAGAGGTGATTCTCATATTAGGTAATGTTCAAGATATAACAGGCGAAAACATTTCAGGAGAATCAAATGATGCAAAAAAGGAAACAGAACCTAAAAAACGCAAAAAGCTATATCGAGACCCTGACAATAAAATTATTGGTGGCGTTTGCAGTGGATTAAGCGAATATACCGGAATTAGCATCACAACATGGCGAATTATTTTTCTAATATTTTTATTTGTAGGTCAGGTTAGTATAATCGCTTACTTTATTCTGTGGATTGCTGTTCCAGAAGCAAAAACGACTGCTCAAAAACTCGAAATGAAAGGAGACAAAATAAATTTGTCTAATATTGAAAAAACTGTAAAACAAGAATACGAAGATTTAAAAAAGAACTTTAAAAACATAAACTCAAAAAAGACATCCGACATCTTTACAAATATTGGGAATGCCATTATGAGCGTACTTACAATTACTGCAAAGGTTTTTGGTAAAATACTTGGCTTTGCTTTCCTAATCTTTGGAGCATTTACAATAGCAGCCCTAACAATAGGCCTTCTAAGTGTAGGCCAAAATAATCTATTCTTTTCAAACCACTTTATTAATATGATTTGGTTACCCGGATTGCTTGAATACGTAACAAATTCAGGAACAGCCTGGTTATTAAGTATTAGTATGTTCATTGTTTTTCTAATACCTGTGATTGTAATAATTTATTGGGGTGTTCTACTCCTCTTTAAAGTGAAAGGAAATAAATATTTAAGCATCGGGACCTTTTCAGTTTGGGTTTTGGCAATAATCATAACAGTTCTTAGTAGCTTAAACATAGCATCCTCATTCAGATCAATAGACCAAAAAGTAACAAAAGAAATTATCTTTAGTGATACAACAAAAACATATTATTTTGATTTAAATCCTAATTTTTCTGATATTGACATTAATGCAGAAGTCAAAATCGAGGGCATTAACGACTTACAAATATTTGTAAATCAACACCTTATAATTTCTGAATCTGACAAATTAAGATCATATCCTGATGTAGAATTCTACACTACAAAGGAAGACTCTGCAGAAATACAATTAATATATTATGCTAGAGGTGCAAATAAAGCCGAAGCCAAAGAAAATCTTAAAACAGATGAATACAATTATACTATTAACGATTCGGTTACCATACTCGACCCATACTTTTATATTACATCAGAAAAGTTTAGGGCACAATCATTGAAAATTAAAGTTTTCATTCCTGAGAATTCGAAACTTGTGGTTGATAAGTCTTTATTGA
>CAZUQY010000426.1:0-2979 GCA_964622935.1 uncultured Bacteroidales bacterium
CTTATTTGTCTAGTTCTCAAAATCCTGTAATCACTTCTTGTTCTACTACTGATGCCGGTACTTATACTGTTACGGTTAGTCTTGGAGGTTGTACTAATACATCTTTTACACTAGTGAATGTAAATCCTAATCCGGAAATTTCTTTGGGGATAAATTCAGAACCCTTATGTAATGGCGATAGTGATGGGGTTTTAGATATTACAATTACTTCAGGTACTCCAGATTATACAGTCGATTGGGGTACTGGATCATATATTACAAGTACTTCAGTAAACCAAATTATTGGAATTTCATCTGGGTTAGTTACAGTTTCTGTTAGTGATAACTTTGGCTGCACGACTTCACAAAATATAACGATGACTGAACTGGGTATCCTTTCAGCTTCAATTACAAGTTTTCAAGATCAAAATTGTGCAATACAGGGATCTGCAACAGTTGATGGCGTTTCGGGAAATCCTCCTTATACATATTCATGGCCTGCAATAGCTGGCGGTGTTAGCGGAAACACCGCAACAAATCTGACAGTCGGAAACTATGATGTAACAGTATATGATGCTAATCTATGTCAATATATTCAGTCTGTAAACGTTGTAGATATTGGATCGCTTGCTGTTAGCTCTTCCATTACTTCACCAATATCTTGCTATGGTGGAACTGATGGAGAAATAACTATTGATATTACTAGTGGCACACCGAATTTTGACTTCGATTCAGGTTTGGGATCAATAACTTCTGGAACATTTACAAATGTTTTTAGTAATCTGTCAGCAAATTCATATTCTCTAACAATTACTGATGCAATGGGATGTAGTTCAGTGCAAGATATTATATTGACAGAGCCTAATCAGATTACATCTTCGATTACATTACAAAGTGACCAAATATGTAGTACCCTAGGCTCTGCCACAATTCAAGCAAACAATGGCATTATACCATATCAATACTTTTGGCCAGCTACAGCAGGTGGTGTTTCAGGAAATACAGCTTCAGCACTTGTAGTTGGGTCTTATGATGTTACAATTGAAGATGTAAATACATGCAGTGTAGTCCAAACTGTTGTAATAAATGATGTTGGCGCAATTACTGTTAATGCTACAACAGTAACTGATCCGTCTTGTTATGGGTCTTCTGATGGAACTGTAGAGTTAGATATTTTAATCGGAACGCCTGATTTTGTAATTGATTTTGGTAGTGGCCCGGTAACAACTTCAAGCACTAATTATACAGTAAATGGATTATCTGATGGAAGCTATAATATTACTGTAACTGACGCAAATGGATGTTCAGCAATAGTCCCAGTTTCTTTATCAGAACCAGCAGAACTTTTGTTTAATACGAATATTTTGGCAGATGTTTCTTGTTATGGACTTACGGATGGTATGGCAGATGTTGTCCCATTTGGAGGCATGCCTCCATATAGTATTATATGGGACGACCCCGGACTTTCGGGATTTAACCAAAGTAGTTTAGCTGCAGGCACTTATTCATTTACAATTACAGATATGAATTTGTGTCAAGCTATAGGCAGTTTGGACATTATTGAACCTAACCTCCTTTCAGCAACAGAAGTATTGACCTCTCCATTATGTTTTGGGCAAGATGGAACTATTGAAGCTTTACCTTCAGGAGGGACTCCTCCTATTAATATTATATGGCAGGATGGCTCAACCGAATTTACAAGATTTAATGTTCCTGTTAATACTCTTTACAGCTATACTCTGACAGATGCAAATTCATGTATATTTTTAAATAGTGTGACACTTAGCGAACCGCCTCTGTTTACAGTTAGTCTTACAAGTACTGATATTTCATGTTTTGGTTTAGACGATGGGATTGCTGCAGTTGACGTAGTAACTGGTGGTGTTTTCCCCATTTTTTATGAATGGAGCAATGGACAGGTAAATTCTCAAATTAACTATCTATCTGTTGGTATATATGATTTAACTATTACTGATGATAATTTATGTGAGGCGATTGCTTCAATTGAGATTTTTGAACCAGGAGAAATTCTAGTAAACATAAGCACAACAGATGCTGATTGTTCTGGCAATACAGGTTCTGCATCTGCAATAGCCGCAGGAGGTGCTGGAGTATTGTCATATTCTTGGAGTTGTGTTAGTGCAACAACACCTGATGTTTCAGGAATTGTCCCGGGATCTCATTTTTTAACTGTGACTGATTCAAATAGCTGCGAGTCGGTGGAGAGTTTTGATATTACGGCATCTGGAAATATTAGCGTTGTCATTAATATTGTTCAGCCTATCTTGTGTTATGGTGAGTCAAATGGTATTCTTGACGCTGCAAGCAGTAGTGCCAATACACCATTTCAATATCAGTGGTCAACAGGAAATAATGCTGTGGAGATAAATGGTCTTGGTGCGGGAAGTTATACCTTGACATTAACAGATTCGTGGGGTTGTGCCGGAACATCTGCTATAAATATTAATGAACCAGAGCAAATTACATTAAATGTAAATATTGATAATATTGGATGTTACGGGGATTCAAATGGAGCTATTCACTTAAGTGTGTCTGGAGGAACCTCTCCATATAGTTATATTTGGCAAGATGGCAGCAATCTGCCATATATTGAGAACATAACTGCAGGTGATTATAGTATTACAATAACTGATCTTAATTCTTGTGTGATTTCAGAAATATTTAAAGTTACGCAATCTGATTACAGTCTTGATGTTAATGCACAAGTAGTGAATATAGTTTGTTATGGTGATCACAATGGTGAAATCCATCTTAGCTCGATTGGAGGAATTCCACCAATTGTTTATAATGTTTCTAGTCTTACATATAATTCTACTGGAGCAGACCATACAGGATTGAATTCTGGGACATATAATGTTGGTGCGACAGATTCAAATGGTTGTTCTGATTATGCTGAGGTAATTTTGTCTGAGCCTGCACAATTGGCTGCAAATGCGATTGTTAATCATCCTTCATGTTATGGAAATAATGATGGCTCAA
>CAZUQY010000427.1:0-2976 GCA_964622935.1 uncultured Bacteroidales bacterium
GAACCAACTGAAACAACACAATATCCATTGCTAGCCAAATACTCACACATAATATAATTTTGTACTGATGATTTACTATTGGATGGAGCATATATTATGAGAGGAAATTTATCATTAATTGGTTTTGCATTATATGTTGCTTTAACTGGGCTGTTCAGCACTTCTTCGGTTGTTGTGGAAGTGTCAATTCCAAATTGCTGTTTGGAAAACCCTAAGTAAGCATTAATAAATTCTTCAGAGATATTATCAATGTCCTGTTGTTCTACATTAAAATCTTCTCTAATTGCAATTAAATCAATATAATCCTTGAATGACATACATTTCAATCCAGAATTATTTTGACTTGGATACCAAAAATGGATCAACATGGGTCGATTTACCGTATCATGGCCTATAACATAACTTCTTGAATTATCCGTCGCCTTAAAATACTTAAATCCAACATCATAACTACCTTTACTATCAACCTGACAATAACTAAATTTAAATACGAGAAAGAGTAAACAAATTGATATTATTTTTCTTAGCATAATGTTTTTCTTTGAGTTTATTATTTCACCTTACTTTTCTTTTTTAATTTATCAATAATTTTTGTACTCACCCAATAAACATCTTCATTAGAGCCAGGAGTAAACTGAGTATAGAATAAATATTTGCCATCTGGAGAAACAGAAGGAAATCGTTCCATTCTTTCAGAATTAATCGATTCGCCCATATTAATTGGTTTTGTCCAGCTACCATCGAGGTTCCTAAAGCATATGTACAAATCACCTTGGTCAGAATTAGGGAGCCCACGCGTTGAACAGAAGATTAAATAGCTCTCATCGGGAGCAATATAGGGAGTCCAGTTACGCATATTTTCCTTGGCATTTATACTTTTAGGCAGTAATTCCGGTTTTGCATACACCCCATCGATTAGTTCTGATCGGTAGATTCCAATATTGGCCCATTGGTCTTTAAGGTAGCCTAAAAAATATAATGTGCCATTGCTGGTGATGGTGGGAAAGTAAACATATTGTATTTCCGGGAAACGAGTTACTAGGTCAATGTAAGTTGGTTCGCTCCAACTGTCACCATTTTTCTCCACAAAATAGGGGTTTTCACCACTTTCTACGCTCGCAAAATATAGTCGTTTACCATCAGGAGAAAAAACCGTTCCTTCATTAAATGGCGATATTTCTGGCTCAGTCCATGTATCTCCAACGCGACGCATCGTCTTGAAAATATTCAGCATTTCGTTATTTGCATCTATTTCTATTGACCACCAAAAAACTTCATTACCATCTGCAGAAAATGTTGGAGCTCCATGCTCTTTGAAATCTGACGAAATAATTCCACGAGCAAATACTTTAGGTGTTTTTCTAGGTACAGGCTGACCTAGATAATCACCTTTTAAATCGGAAAACTCTTGTCCAAATAATGATGTAATACCTAAAAACAGACTAATTATTAGAAATACATTTTTCATAATCTTAATGTTTTATTATTTTTTATCACAGCGTTTAAATCTAGCCTAACGGTAAGTATAAGAATAGTAGCCGACTTTGTAGCGCGCTCCTGTTAAGTTACAAGAAAATTTAAGCGGGCTACAATCTTTGAATTTACTAAAGACTCGGCTATTATTTATATATATTGTTATATGCTGGGCTTTATTTTTCCAGTCAATTTGTATTTTTAATTCGATGTATTTATGATTAGCAATTTTATCTCCCAAAATATTTTTAATAAAAGTATTATTCACTTAAGTGGGATAGCTAATATCGTTAGAACTTGACAACCTAATGTCATAACTTTCAGAATTGGAAATATTACAATTACTAAAAGTAGTTATTGAGCCTTGATTCTGCAAAAAAAACCATCGCTGGGGATAGTATTTTTTCTAGTTTACTTCAAAAACATCAGATTCAATCTCTCCACTAAATGTATATATAACTGTTCCTGAAGCATCTGGTTGGCAAGTTCCTTCATAACTAATTTTAGTTGCTGATGTTCTTGTTACTGTTCCACTCTTACCCCAATATATTTCATCTGCTCCACTTTCCAACATATTTTTCCCAGAAATCGTAAGTTGGCAATTATCTCCATTTGAACCTGAACTTAGATCAATAGCAATATTGCCATCAATAGCTTCTGGAACGTTGGTAATAGTTATCACAAAATCTGAATCCGAACCTCCCATGTTGATAGTATTGTCTAACATCAAAACTTTTTCTGTAAGTGTTCCCTCAGCAACTATATTGCCATCCATTACTAGTTTATACGTACCACTTTCTGAATCATCTTTAGAACATGAGCTAAAGACTAAACTAAAGAGACTGAATAAAATTGCGACTGTGAAAATTGATTTTCTCATTTTTTTAAATTTATAAGTATATGAATTAATATTAATTGCAAATATATCAATAAATCAATATATTTTTCCCATCCTTTAGGATGATTTTAAATTAATTTTGAGTTACTCTCGTTTTTTTTGCCTTGCAGGTAACGGTTGGATAACCTCACTTTTCTTCTTGTTATACAATATGTTTTAAGAGTATTTTTAATAATAAGAGAGGTTGTATTTTTGGCACTAAATCATTACCAAAACAGAAAATCTTTGTCTTTAGGCTTTAAATTCAAAATCCTTGCTTTCTGCAAACAATGAATATATATTAACCGTTAACTCTTTTGCTTTTTGCCAAGCTATTATATCCTAAAACTTCTCAGTCCTCATACTTTCAACTATACATATTTTTAACTGATTCACTTTCAGTGATTTTTGCTCGATTCGGCAAAGCTCGAACAACTTATTTCAAGAATTTTAGCTGCATTTGGTAATACTCAAAATTTCGGCTTTACTCTCGCCTTTCGCAAAGATTAATCCTTAATGCAACGCACAGAGAGTCCGATTGCCCGGTAGGAGGAGGTAAAGTAGGCACTGCTGCTAGTATAGTACAGGCACCACGATTTAGTACCATTAGTAACATCTATTGTGCT
>CAZUQY010000428.1:0-2976 GCA_964622935.1 uncultured Bacteroidales bacterium
GTTATTTACCATCAATTTTCGACGCATTCTTTAATGAAGCAGAAATTAATCAAAATTCGGAAATTTTCACAAAACCTGAATTCAATGTATTTGAAACAGACAAGGAGTTTGTTGTAGAAGCTGCTGTTCCAGGACTAGAGAAGAAAGATTTTAATATCGAAGTGAACGACAATATTTTGCATATTTCAAGTGAGAAAGAAGTAAAAGAAGAGTCAAAAGATCAAAAGTATTATTATCGTGGTTTTAGCTATGGTAGCTTTAAGAAATCATACAGTTTACCTGAAAACGTAAACAAAGATAAAATTTTGGCGAATTATGAAAACGGAATTTTAAAAGTAATGATTCCTAAAGATAAAGAAGCTAAAATATCGCGACAAGTTAAAATCTCTTAATTTTAAGTGAATAATGCAAAAAAGACTGCTCATGTAAAAATTGGGCAGTCTTTTTGCATTAGTAACAAAATTCCTATTCTCAAATTTTGTTATATTTGCAAAAAAATAACAATGAAAACTAAACAAGAAATTGTAACTAACTGGTTGCCTCGTTACACAGGTAAGAAGTTAGAGGACTTTGGACAATACATATTGTTGACAAATTTCCAGTTATATGTTGAGCTTTTTGCGAAATTTAATAATGTACCTGTTGATGGACTTGAAAAGAACATGGCAAGTGCGACTGCTCAGAATATTACAATAATTAACTTTGGGATGGGTAGTCCTAATGCAGCAACAATTGTTGATTTGTTAAGTGCCATAAGCCCAAAAGCAATGTTGTTTCTTGGAAAATGCGGAGGTTTAAAAGCCAAAAATAAGCTTGGTGACTTAATACTTCCACTTGCAGCAATTCGAAGCGAAGGTACATCAGATGATTATTTGCCGCCTGAAGTTCCAGCTTTACCTGCATTTATGCTTCAACGCGCTGTTTCTACAACTATTAGAGATTATGGTAGAGATTATTGGACAGGTACAGTGCTAACGACAAATAAAAGGGTTTGGGAATATGACGAAAGGTTTAAAAAATACCTTCGAAAAACCAGAGCTATGGCGATTGATATGGAGACTGCAACTATTTTTAGTGTTGGTTTTGCTAATAGTATTCCTTCAGGAGCATTATTACTGGTTAGTGATCAACCAATGATTTCAACCGGAATTAAAACTGATCAAAGTGACAAAAAAGTTACAGAAAAATTTGTAGAAGACCATATAAAAATCGGTATCGAAGCTTTAAAATTAATTGCTCGAGGTGGCAAATCAGTTAAGCATCTGCTATTTGACGACTAATATTGACTTAAAAGAAATTAACAATGCTCAAACGCAATCGGTACTTCGAGAGCCTCAGTAAACGTAGCGCTTGAGCATTTTTTTTATAGTAATGTGAATTTTATTTAGAATGATATAAAATTACATTCTTAAGTGTTCTTTGGCAAACGGGACAAAAATCATAACCCAAAGCTTTCATCATGCAGTTCATATATGGCCGATAAATGCCTTTTGCTTGATAACCGCCACCTTCATAAACACCTATGATTATAGAGTTGTCTGAGCTAACTGGGGTAGGAACAGGTGTTTCTGAATCAAGCATGTCCTTCCATTTTGAATCAAAATCAACAAGAGTTGTAAGGTTTTGCTGATAAGGTTCAGTGTTTTTATTGTATATATCCTCAGTGGTAACTTCGTCTGTATAGTATTCATCACCAAGAGCACCTAATGAATGACCAAGTTCGTGTGCAAAAACTTGTAAGAAATACTCATTTTTTGCAGAAGTAATATTCCAGAAGTTATAGATACCACCACCTCCGTATGTTTCTGTGTTAACAAAAACACAAATCTGATCACAAGGTACTAAATCAGCATAATTGCGTATTGAATGATAATCAGAGCTGGTTAAGTATCTTTCACTGCCAAAAGTGTTAAAATTGCTATTTAATGCTGTAGATTTCCATATGCCATCTTGCGGCTTATCAGTGCCACTTTCGGCTGAAACTGCTGCAACAGCCCATACGTTAATTTTATTTGTAAGTTCATTAAAGGGAGGGATACTAAATAGATAGTCTTTTGCTTTTTCAACATCTTGATAAAAACTTTCCTTTTCGGAATTTGTATATCCGTCCGCAATAAATACAAAATCAATAGCTTTATCAGAAGTGTTAGAGTAATGAATTCTCTTTATGTCAGCATTAACTGTATTTTCATTTTTAATGTTGATATCATTAGGGTTAATGTACATAGAGTAAATCACAGAAAAGCTATTATCCTCAAAATCTCTTGACGTAAGTTCCAGTTTTATTGCTTTTTTAGGAAAAGGGAAAACTAATGATTCAGGAAATCCTTTCTGAAGAGTTTTGGCTTCATCAGTAAACTGCCATTCCTCAAAAAGACTGCAAAATCCGTAATTATAAATTAGTTTGTTTGTAGCTGAATCGTAAACGTTTACCCTGTAACTACCGTAGTTGAATGGGTCTATGAGATTTGTTTTTGTTCCGCCCCATTTTTTAACTTTAATAATCTCTTTGAACATTACATATTGGCTATGGTCAGTACCTGAATGATAATAGTCTACTCTAATTGCGCTGTCGGTAAACCATTCACTATAAGTTAACTGTGAATAAGCATTATTCATACTGAAAACTAATACAATTAACATGCATGTATTTGTAAAAAGTCTTGCAATTGCTTTCATTTGCGATATATATTGATTTATTTTATAAGACAAAAATAGCACTAATATTAATATATAATAATTATGAACGAAAAATTGTATGCCAAAGTATTTGAATTACTAATGGAATGGGGAGTAAATGTCCAGACTTCTAAAGTTTTTACCTCTATCATTATCGTAGTAGCCATTTTACTAATAAGTATTATAGCTGATTTTTTAACAAAGAAAATTATTCTTGTAATAATTAAAAAAGTTGTAAAGAAAACTAAGTCAACATGGGATGATGTATTACATGAAAAGAAGGTTTTTAATAAATTA
>CAZUQY010000429.1:0-1099 GCA_964622935.1 uncultured Bacteroidales bacterium
TTTAATTAATTTTCATACTGCTAAATTTGCTAATACTCTGATGATTAAACAAAACGCTTTTGTCTAAAATACTTCTTATTAAAATCCTATATTCTTCAATATTAAAAGTTTTTTTGTTACTGCCCATCATTATTCTTTTACAAAGAGAATAATCTATACTAAGTACATGACAATAAATTGCAAAATCAAGAGAGTTAAATAGCATGTGTAAACAAAAATGATTTCAATTTATTATTTGTATTTAATTGTCTTTCTAAATTGATTTGCACTAAAATGCCTGATTCCATTAAGGAAAAAATCGAGATCTTCTTTTTTTGTGGAATCAGATAATGGATAACGCGGTAATGACATTGTAAAATCTCTGTGTGCTGTAAATATATTTCCAGGATAATTTATTGTTGCAGTTTTAAAACCGGCTTTTGATGCTGCTATATATTCTCTGCTTCCAGCATCTTCTGTCCCACCATAAGGATAAGCAAAATGCTCAGGTTCTTTTCCCAATTTTGATGCCATTTCAGATTTTGCAATGCTGATTTCTTTTTCCATATCTGCCATATCCAAATTAGCAAGAGAAAGATGGTTCATTGTATGTGCGCCAATATTTGCAAGTTCTGTAGCATTCAACTGCTTTAATTCGTCCCATGATAATACAATTTTTTTTAGTTCTTCAGACACAATATCCTCATTTTTGCCGAAATAATTCCGAACATATTCAATACTATTACACTTGTAATAATTCTTAATAATAGACCTTATACTATTGTAAGCCTGTGTTTTATCTTTTTCCGAATAAAGAGAATAATTTGTATTGTTAAAAACTATTTTATCATTTTGAAGTAATTTTTCTTCAAGCCAATACCAATATAAATTAGCAGTATAATTTGGAAAACTGTTTATAACGTATATTGTAAACGGAATATTATGTTTTTTAAATACCGGATATCCATAAATCAGATTGTCCTTATATCCGTCATCAAGTGTAATGCAAATAAATTTCTTTTTCGGTTTTTTGCCTGTCTGCAAAATTGTATAAAGATCATCAAGAGCAATAAAACTAAACTCTTTCTTTTTTAAGTAAAGAATTGTTGATTCGAGGAAT
>CAZUQY010000429.1:1109-2965 GCA_964622935.1 uncultured Bacteroidales bacterium
GGGTATTGGTTTCTCAGCTTTTCGGGCAAAACTCTATGCAGCATAAATATATGTCCGATACCACCTAAAATCCTTTGAGATAAGATTCCATTTGTTTTTACAAATAATCCTAGTATTTTTTGATTTGCTATATTCATATTTCTCTTGGCATTCTACAGCTAATAGTTATACTTTCAAAAAGTATCATTATCAGCTGCAGTGAATTTCATTTTCTTGAGTGAAACAGCATCTGTAAATTGTATTCCTGCGATTGCATGGCTAACTTCCATTTTTTTTCCATGTTTTGCAAAAAATACTGCTAAATCGGTGTTTGTACTACCATGAAACCTAATATGCGGAATGAACATTTTCCTTGCTAATCTCTTCAGAGATTTTAAAACAAGTTCTAATTGAATTCCTGACACATCTTCAATGTCACCAATTAATAAATAATCCTTACTGAATTTTAGCCAAACTCCTGTGCCTTTAATGTCAACCAAAAAATTCTCCTCAAAAGTTTTATATTCAAAGAAGGCCGAGCTGTGATCAACTACTGGAACATCGAACTTTTCGCAAGACGACAGAAATGGTTTAGCTTTTGGCAAGTTGTTTAAAATACGTCTGCATCTATTCTCATGTATATCGTAGCTTAATCTTAAAAACTGGTTTATTCTGTACCACGAAATACCTCTGACTCTTACCAAATATGCTTCAGTGTCGTCGAAGTGGATCCAGTCCAGTTTTCTGACAAATCCAGGATATGAATTCTTATTTGGAAAACCAAATACAAGGTTTATTCCGTTTGCTGCACAAAATTCAAAAGTCTTTTTTGCAAGTAGTGTAAAAAGTCCTTTCCCTCTATGTTTGGAATGAGTCATGGTATTTCCCGACTGGGCAACCAAATATTTCATTTCCTGATAATTTGCAAAACACGGAAATACTCCGTAAAAAGCAGAAGGTTCATTATCTTCAGAATATGCAGTGAATCCCACATAGGAAATTCCTGCAAAAGTCGTGTTTAATTTATCATCTAAATCCTTAAGATCTACTTCACGTCCAAAAGCATCCTGATATATATACAATAAATCATGAATATTTTCAGCGGTTAATCTTTCGATACGATAACTCATTTCAATAACTTGTATTTAATAAATCTATAGGGTCTATAACAAGAAATTTCATGGATGAAACTACTTCATTAATTGTATAATTGCAAATTGTTTATTATAATCTTTAAAACCACCTCCTTGGGTGGTGGTTATGTTTAATCGGCTAAGCCTGTACTGTTTTATTTTTGAAACAATAGCGTTTTGCATTTAAAGACTTACTTTTTGCCTCAAGCCGGCTTGGCTCTTCATTTTTGGCTTGACCCAAAAACGAAGCAAAAAAGTCAAGGCTACCGAAAAAACGTCATCCACCTTTTTGCAATGATTAAGTGCGGCCGAGTGATCTTCGAACAAGTTCTCAGCTTCTCGGTCTTACTAAACCATTGCTGCGATGCGTATAACATTTTTTCGGATGCCACTGCACCAATTTTAGCATATCCTAATTTTCATAGTTATATTTCTTATTTCAAATTTCTTTTAGCCCCTTATAGGGGCTTTATAAGTCCACCTTCTTTGAGGGTGGATTCTTTAATTTCAAATATATCTAATCCGCCAATCAGTGATTGTCCTTTTGAATCAAAGTGGCTTTTCAGAAATAATGGTACTAATTCAGCAAACTGAATGTAAGATAAGTAAAATTGGCGGTAAACCTTCAAATTGCTATATGATAAACTATTATCAGATAAATTTTCGGCTAAAGTTTGTAATAATCTTTCTCCATATTTTGCTCTATCTTCACCTTTTTGTTCAAATTCAACTATATAAAGTCCG
>CAZUQY010000430.1:0-2962 GCA_964622935.1 uncultured Bacteroidales bacterium
TCATATTTTTCAAAGGTAAATTATTTACCTTAGCACATCAAAATAAAATATTCCCGGATTAGACTAACAGCAAAGTAATCAACATTTCCATTATATTTGTCACGAACAGTCAACTCCGTGTATATGCTATCAGGTTTATTATCAAATAGTACTGCTCCAAAATACACTGAATGATCGTCATATAAAACTCTAACTTCTGTTTGCTGGTTAGGAGAACTCCCAAAAATGGGATAAAACCCTACAAATCCAATCAATTTTTCAGCATTTGTCCAATCTACCTCATTAAGATTACCATCAATTTTAACCTTTCGCGAAGTCCTATATGCATCCTCAAACTTTTTTTGTGAAAAAATATCAGCATAAGTAAATGTCACTAAACTTATCAGTAATATTATTTTTAATCTCAATCGAGCCATAACCAACAAATAATTGAAAACAAATATAATTACATGATTATAATAACTTCTAATTTTTAAATAAAATATCTTAATAATTTGTTAAGTGTTTTATTTAGAATAATTTGTATTTTTGATGTCAAAACATAAAAATATGATAGTCTTAACTCTTGATGCTGGTGGAACCAATTTTGTTTTTACAGCAATTAAGGACGGTAAAATAATAGGGGGTAAAATAATAATTCCATCAAACGGAGACAATCTTGAGTTATGTTTAAATGGTATTGTAAGCGGATTCACCCAATTGCTTTCTTCCTGTAAAGAAAAAGTAGATGCAATAAGCTTTGCTTTTCCGGGTCCTGCAGATTTTAGTGCTGGAATCATTGGTGACCTTCACAATCTAACAGGATTTCGTGGAGGAATTGCATTAGGTCCAATGCTAAAAGAAAAATTTGGTATTCCCGTTTTCATAAATAACGATGGCGATTTATATGCCTTTGGAGAAGCGCTAGCTGGCACGCTACCATTAATAAATCAAAAACTTGCTGCTGTAGAAAACACTCGCAAATACAAAAACCTTGTCGGTATGACAATTGGAACTGGATTTGGAGCAGGATTAGTTCACGATAATATGCTCATCAAAGGAGACAATATTTGTGCAGGTGAAATCTGGATTACTTCTAACAGAGTTGATTTCAATTACAACAGTGAAGAAGGTGTAAGCATAAGAGCAATAAAACATTTTTATGCCGAATATGCCCATATTAGTTTTGAACATACCCCTGAACCAAAAACAATTTTTGAAATTGCTAAAGGAAAAGTAGACGGTAACAAAGAAGCTGCAAAAAAAGCCTATGAAAAACTTGGACGCTTTATTGGGGACTCTATTGCAAATATGATTACACTTTTTGATGGAATTGTTGTTATTGGAGGAGGTATCGCCGGTGCTAAAGAATTAATTATTCCTGGTATACAAGCAGAATTAAACCATGACTTTAAAAAACTTGATGGTTCTACAAACAAAAGACTTACTCAAAAAGCATTTTGCTTAAATCTAAAACACGAATCTGATGATTTTTTAAAAAATTACACAAAAAAGATTACTGTACCCGGAACAAATAAGACCATACAGTATGATAATTTTCCAAGAAATGCCTATGTTTTTTCAGAATTTGACACAAGTGAAATGATTAATCTTGGAGCATTTTACTTTGCAAAAGAAAATTTAAAAACTAAAATTTCTAATATAGTATAAACATTTATACAAAATCTTTATTATTTTTGCATTATAAAAGAAACAATTTTGATATTTTTGAGTTATTGAGAAAAGAAAAGTCAAATTAAACTAAATTAAATTATTTAAATTATGAAAAAAATTGGAATTTTAATGATTATTGTAACTGCTGCAGTATTATTCTTTAGCAGTTGTAACAAAGAGTACGCTGTGCCAACAATCGCATGGACTCCTGACACTTTATCACAATTTATAACAATTGGTGATGAAACCACTTACAACAAAACACTTGAAGTTACCTTCAATGCAGAAGCAGGAATTAACAACATCGAAATCAACAAATACGTATATGAAGGCTTAGATTACACACTTGTTGCACTAGATGGACCAACCGGATACGATGGTCTTCTTACTTTTGATTGGACACTAACTACAAATAACGTAGAAGCTGATTTTGGTGGTGGTGTAACAAAAATTGTTTATGAAGTAGTTGTAACTGATGCTAGTGAGACTCCTCAAACTACAACAAAAGAATATAGTTTCTTTGCAGATGAAGCTTATACTTTAACTATTAATGTAGAACATGGAGATGGAACAGCAATTACAGACGCAACTGTAACTTTTGACGGCGTTGAAATGACTGCAGCTCCTTACACTTTCGACTATATTATGGAAGGAACTTATACTTACAGTGTAGCAAAAGCAGGTTTTGAAACTGTAACAGTAACAGACTATGTTATGCCAGCTAATGACGCAACTATCACTGTTGAATTACTTCTCTCATTAAGTGCATGGTCTGCAGATATTCCACTTGCTCTTGTTACTGAAACTGATTGGGCAATATATAATGAAATACTAATTGGAACTAGCGAAAACACAACAATTGGTTTTGCATTTACATATACTGATGGCTCAACCTTTAGAGTAACTAAAACTAGCAACTGTGATGGTTGGGTTTTAGTTGACGAGACTGATGCTCTTGCTTATACTGCTAACAGCCAAATTACAGCTGCATATACTGCTGGGGATAAGATTACAGAGTATGATTTGCCTGCTACTATCGCTAAAACATATGAGGCTAGATATTTTATCTCTAAGGTAGGTGATGAATATCTTCTAGTTAAATACGCTTATGGTTATCGTAATGGTGCGGACAATACTGGTAATGTTGTTGTATTCCAATACAAAGACTAATTCATTCAATTAAATAAAAAAAAGAGGCTATCTAATGGATGGCCTCTTTTTTTTATAATTATTTCTAATAATTTTATTCTTTTATCACAATATTGTTCCTTTTGTGTAAGTTTGTATTCATAAACTTTTAAATAAAATA
>CAZUQY010000431.1:0-2958 GCA_964622935.1 uncultured Bacteroidales bacterium
GTATTAACGTTTTAGTAACTCATTAACGTGCTATGCGTAAGCATTGTGTACAACTAGTTTATCCCCTTACAAAAGGTAAGGTTGTACTTCTTAATTGGGTGTATAACCACACCTTTTAGGTAAGGTATACAATATTTATTATTAAAGATTATTCGCAGTAATATAGCTCCGCTTCGTCCTCGCATTGTTCAAGAACCATAAAATAGATAGTTGCACTTGGTACTGCTTCATAAAATTCATTCTAAAAATATATAAAATCTTCCAATAAAGCTAATAGATTGCACTTATTATTTGATTGTTTTCTAAACAATTGCATTTAATTGCTTTAAAATGAACCATTTTACTAATTAAATTTCAATATTCCACTTTACTTTTCACACCACCCTTTTACTAAAGATGTTATCAAATATGATACTAATTGAATATAATTCTCAATATTGCAAAAAATTAAAATTGACTATATTTGCAATAGCAAATAATCTAGAAACAGATATATTCACACATGAAGAATTGCGTTCTCAAATTCTTCTCCAGCTAAAAACCCTCCAAATGACACTCTCACTGCATAAACAAATTACATGTCTTACTCCTAGCCAACCATTCATCAACATTGTTAATAAAAACTCCCCTATTTTTTATTAACAATGACAAAAAGCTAGTGCAATAGAATGTATTTTTGCACGATAAAATAGGTGAATTTTTAAAGCTGGGCAGGGTAAATTATGGGAATAGAATCGTTTGGAAGTATTGATGTTGATGTATTTAAGGATATATTAGAGAATGAATATTTTAGTTGTAAAACTAATAAAAGAGAAGTAACAGAACTATTGGAATTGGTTAAGCAAACCAACACTATAGAAGTAAAGGTTCCAGGTCTAAATATCGATAAGAAGAAGGAAACTGCAAAGATTAAATATAGACGATACGGTTTTAAAATTAAAGCAGATTTTGTTTTCGACTATAAACAAGATGTATTTGAGAATGAAACAATAATATCGCTTATCCCACAAACGATTTATGAATTAGAGGATATGATAAAGAACTTGCCTGTTCCTTACAGCGATAAAGGCAAAAAATTATCATCCTTATTATCAGATACATTTGAAAGACTCAAGGTGAAAGCAAAGTACATATTAAGGAACTCCGCTAATGATGAGCAGATAACACACTATGCAAAAAAAAATATCCAGACTGCACTAAGAAATTGTTATGATGCAAGAATATTTTTAGTGAAAATACAGAAAACAAAAAACAGAGATGCAATATTTTTAGCTTTTATGGCTAATATATTTATGATAAATGTGGTAGCTTATTTGACAAAAATGTTCAGCTCATATTACACAGATAAAACACACGATAAATACAAACAAAAGGCTGAACTATATGATGTGATGGACTTTAATGTTATAATGGAGCCAGAAACTGAATATAAAGTTAAACCCAAAATTCAAGATGCGGACGATGAAACAGATTTCCCAAAAATCGTATGGCCTAAACAGACAAATCAATTATTAACTGCGATTTATGATTTATACCATATGAAGGATGAAGAAAACAATCCTTTAATTGAAATAGACATGAAAAATCTTCAAGATTTAGTACAAAAAATATTTTTGGATAGAAATGGAAAAACACTAAATAAATTGACAATAAAAACATGTTTGAGTGAGAGCCGAGAAGACAAAAGAGCACAGGGAAACAAAAGAATTGACGTTAAGAAGTATTTTGAGTCCTAAAATCGATAAAAAAAGTCTTCTGAAAATAAGTGAAAAGTCTTCGATTATGCGAAGACTTTTTCATTTTATGCGAAGACTTTTTGGTTTTACCGAAGACTTTTTTTTGTGAAAAAAAGTTAATTCGCTCTGTATGAACAACTTAAAAAATAAAAAGTCTTCTGACGCTTCAGAAGACTTTTTTTGTGCAAATTTCATTAACTAATTGAATAACTGCAAATTAAAGAATAATTTAAAAAAGACTTCTCAGAAGACTATTTAGACTTTTTTGATAATCTATCATTGCAAAAGTTTTTTGTTGCAACAAAAACAAACCGCCCGAAAGAAGCATTGGCCATGCTTGGGCTTTTGTTAAATAATTAAAAACTTTTAAAAATGGATGTAATAACAATTGAATCTGGTGCTTTTAAGCAAATCATGGATAAACTACAAAGTTTAGAGAGTAAATTCGTTGAACTTAAAATGGAGGCTTCTACACCTTTAAGTGAAAAATGGCTGGATACCCAGGAAGTAGTCTTACTATTAAAGACTAGTAAGAGAACTCTTCAATCCTATAGAGATGACAAAATAATAGGATACTCACAAGTAGGACATAAAATCTACTATAAAGTATCGGATATAGAGAGATTCCTCAAAAATAATTATCACAAGATACGTAACTACTAAAACCTATAACTATGACTAAAGTAAGCATATTTAAAAACTTTAACGTAGTTGCTGGAAACAAGGAACTTGAAACCATTGCGGAGGTAATCCGCAATGGTCAATTCAAATCCCAGGTTAAGAAACTGCGAGGTCTCTATAAAAGAGGCAATGATGAAGAGTATTCAAAAAAGAAAAAGTCACTTCTAGCATTCACTCCTTCTGCCTTATATCAAGGTGGAAGGAGAACTGAGTTTCTTCAAGAATACACTAAAATAATAATACTTGATCTTGATAAACTTGGAGATAAAATCAGTGAGCTAAAACAAAAAGCAGTAAGTTGTAAATACACTTATTGTTGTTTTATCAGTCCAAGTGGTCAAGGTCTTAAAATTCTTGTGCGGACCGACTCAAGTATGAGTAAGCATAAAGAAGCTTTTATGAAGATACAGAACTATTATGAGGAACTATTAAACATCGAAATAGATCCATCAGGAAAAGACATTAGTAGACTGTGTTTTTTTTCGCATGATGAAGATCTTTATCTCAACGAGAAGTCTGAAACATTTAAAATTAAAGTACC
>CAZUQY010000432.1:0-2953 GCA_964622935.1 uncultured Bacteroidales bacterium
TGGTATAAAATTCGTTTATACTGATTCGTCTTGTAATTACACTGGTCTTGTTAGATTAGTTGGTCGATATGAATAATAAAACAAAAAAAAATATTTTATGGCTTGCTGCTGGCTTGGCTGTGATAGTCTCGACACTTTTTTTAACAGTTGTAATACTAGTTAAAATTAGTGGAACACATAAGCTGGAAGTAATGTCTTTTACCGGAGGGAAAATTGATTTTAACATTAAGGCGGTAGGTGTTTTTGGTTCAAATTCTGTAATTAAATCTGTTAATGGAATTGCATATTTGGATGGTTATTATAAGAATATTGAAATTCTCATTGATACTGAGACATGTGGTGAAATAAAGTCGGTCATTTTATCAGATGATAAAGATGTACTGAATTTCGATATTTCAGGTTTTGAAAATGTTACACAAGACAGATTAACCATATTCAAAACTACACGTACATTTGATCAACAAAAGAGTTTTTTTCGAAAGGCTGGAGAAATAATCTGTTTCGAATTAAGGAAACCTGTCTTTTTAGACATAATACTATTTATAGGAGTCATTGGTTTTTTGGGTTTAATATTTTTATTGATCAAGGAGCTTAGAAACTATAATGCAAATCAGATTAAATCCTTTTCAAAATCTGTTCTGACAAATATTGAGGTGTTCTTTTTAGGTTCTGTATTTTGGATAATTATTGTTTTATTGCTGCTGGAAATCACATTGCGAATAGTTGGATTTGCATTTAAATCTAACGAGGCAGAAACCCAAATTGTAAATGATGATGGAAAATTAGTTGTTTTATGTATTGGGGATTCTTTTACTTATGGCGTCGGTTCAACAAAGGGTAACGATTATCCTTCACAGTTGGAAACATTGCTACAAGAGAATACTGAACAGGAAGTAATTGTTATAAACAGGGGCAGGTGTGCTCAGAACAGTTCTCAGGTAATTGAAAAACTTCAGGAAGACTTGAATTCTTGCAATCCTGACCTTGTAATAATGCTTTTCGGAATGGCTAATTCCTGGAATTATTATGGTTATCAGGTTTCAGACAATTATTGGGAAAGAATCAGAATTGTGAAACTCTTCAGGAGGATAAGTTATAATTTAAAGTATAAGGGCGCAAGTAGTGATACACGACAAAATGTTGAAGATTACGCATTTTCATTTTTAATAAAATCATTTGATTATCCAAGGTTTGGAAGAGGGGCTGATCAATATTACTATAATGTAGGAAGATATTTTCTTGCATTACGTGATTGGGGGAATTCATTCAGATATCTTTCTTTTGCATTATCACAAGATCAGTATAATACTTCTTGTTTTAGTGCTCTTAAGGTTTGTTTACAGGAATACGACAAAGAAAAATTTTTCAATTCAAAGACAGGGCTTATAGACACAACAATTGTTAGAGAAAGTGTCGTTAAACTTGATAATCTTATTTTAGAATTCCCAGATTCATATGTTTTTAAGGTTCTTAAAGAAACGTATCTTTTTGAAAAAGGGTATAGTGAATTAAGTAGAGAAACCTTAGACTTTTATCGCAACAGTGTTTCAGATAGTTTTAATTTTAATTCAGTGATTTTTATTGAAAAAAACTTGAATGTCGGTTTTGATAGTTTATTTAATTTTTACTTAAGTGTAAGGAATGTTGAAAATGCAAAGCAAATTGATTTAACTTTAGCATGGCTAAATATTAGTGAAAAAAGATTTTCTGAGGCAAAGTTACTCCTTGAAAATTGTAACTATAATGATAATAGCTCAAGCAGTCTGTATTTTGCAGCAAATTATATCCTTGCTTTGTCGGGAGTTAAGAGTGTTGCATTTAGTTTTATTGAAAATGTAAAGTTTCCTTATGCACACTATAGAGAACTATTTGACGATTCACTTTCAGATGAAGAATTCAGACTTGGAATTAAACAAATATTTGAACATGTAATTGATCAAGATAAGAGCGAAAATCGGATGTACTTTCTTCCTCACAATCTTAAACGAACTGCAAATGTTGAACAGTCTGGAATCTTTAATTGGATTAATTCAGATATTAGTAAAGCAGTTGAGATATGCTTAAAACAAAATCACCCTGTTATTTGCATGAATTATCCTTTAATCCCTCCACCTAATTCTGAGGAAATTCATTTTTGGGCAGATAGTGTTGGTGAAATATGGAAAGAAACTGCAAAAAAAGATGGATTATTGTTTGTCGATAATGAGAACATATTTAAATCTCAGGGAGTAGATCAAAATTTATATTTTGAGCCACATAAAACAGGATCTGAGCACTGCAACGATAATGGTTATAAACTAATTGCCCAAAATATTTTAGATGCAATGAGATTAGAAGGTTATCTTAATAATTGAAGTCATCATTGTCGTATAAAGTTATAGAGTTTTTAACCATTAACGTTATCGCTTGAATAAAACAAGAATATTTTAATATGAGCTTTTTGTTTTTTTATTAACTTAGCTTATTAATTTTACAAGAAATAATGCTACTTAAATATATACTTTCAAAAATAGTTTTTACAAAGTCATTTTTTGTTATTGGCATTGATGGGCCTACAGCTTCAGGGAAAACATTTCTTGCCGATAATCTTGCAATCGAGTTAGCTAATCAAAATATTCATACATTTATTTATCGTCTAGATTGGACATTAAGAGAACGAAATCTACGTGAAAATGAGGTAGATTTATTTGTTAGTGAGAATTCGTGTTTTGAGTACGAAGCTGATTATCATATGGATTTGACCCGGGCTATTGCTTTTTTAGAAGATTTTACTAGTCATTACAAACCCGGAGAACAATTTGTGTTGTCTGGTTTATACGATCGAGAGGATTCTGGATCATGTAATGGTTGTGCTGAGTTTACGATGAAAGAGAATATGGTTTTGATACTTGAAGGTCATTACACTCATATTGAAAAGCTTGATAGACTCATTGACTATAATTTAATTCTATTG
>CAZUQY010000433.1:0-2943 GCA_964622935.1 uncultured Bacteroidales bacterium
ACCTGCGTTCGGGAATGTCCTGTAAAAGCAATTAGAATTATTAATGGTCAGGCTGAAATAATAAATGAAAAATGTATAGGCTGTGGTAATTGTGTTAGAGTCTGCAGTCAAGGGGCGAAAGTCTTTCTTGATTGCAGCTCTGCCACAGAGCAGTTGCTCAGTTCTGAAAATAAAGTTATTGCTTGTATTGCACCTAGTTTTCCTGCCGAATTTGTAGACATTGCGGATTACAAAAGTTTAGTCGGTATGATTAAAGAATTAGGGTTTGATAAAGTAATTGAAGTGGGTTTTGGTGCTGATTTGATTGCTGAAAAATATAAAAGTCTGATTAATTCTGATGAAGCTAAAACATATATATCGTCTGATTGTCCTGCAATTGTGTTTTATATTGAACAATATCATCCTGATTTAATTAAAAATTTGTCACCAATTGCTTCTCCAATGGTTGCAACAACAAGGGTTATTCGCAAAAAATACGGTGCAGATACTAAAGTAGTTTTTATAGGACCTTGTATTGCTAAGAAAGCTGAGTCAGATGAGGTAGATGAAGTTATAACTTATATAGAATTACGTGAGTTATTTGCGTATCATAATATTACACCAGAAAATGTTAAGGCATGTAGATTTGATGCACCCGAAGCTGGAAAAGGATCTATTCTTGCAGTTACAAGAGGCTTGCTTCAAACAATAAATAAAAACGATAGTATTATAGAAGGTGAAATTATTAATGCTTCAGGTCAAAATAACTTTAAAGAACTAATTTCAGAATTTGAGGAAGGTAAACTTGATGTTAAATATATGGAGTTATTATGTTGTAATGGTTGTATAATGGGACCAGGAATGTCTCAAAAAAATGACAGATATACAAAAAGAATTCAAATAAGAGATTACGTTAGGCAAAAGTTTGCTAATTTTGATCAAGAATCATGGGAAGCAAATTATAACGAGTTTAAAGATATTGACTTAACACAGACTTTTAGTGCCTTTGATAGAAGACCTATTCAGCCTAGTGAGACTGATATTCAGAAGGTTCTTTTAGGTATGGGTAAAAAGAATCAGTCTGATTATCTTAATTGTGGAGCTTGTGGGTACCATACTTGTAGAGAACACGCTATTGCAATTATTCAGGGATTGGCAGAAATAGAAATGTGTTTGCCTTATACAATTGAGAAATTGCATAAGTCAATTGGTGAGTTAAATGAGTCAAATGAAAATCTTGCTGATGCAAGACAAGCATTGAAACAATCTGAAAAACTTGCAAATATGGGGCAGCTTTCCGCTGGTATTGCGCACGAAATAAATAATCCTTTGGGAGTTATTACAATGTATAGTAATATTCTCAAAGATGAGTTATCAAAAGATGATCCTATACGTGAGGATTTGGAACTTATCGTTGAGCAAACAGCTAGATGTAAGAAAATTGTTGGAGGCTTATTGAATTTTGCACGTAAAAATAATGTTATCAAGAAAGAAACTAATGTAAAGAAATTTGTGCAGCATAGCTTGGAGACAGTTATTTTTCCTGAAAATGTAAAGCTTGAGGTTAAGTCTGAATTAACAGATGAATTTATTATGATTGATCAAGACCAGATGATGCAGGTTTTGACAAATATGGAGAAAAATTCGGTTGAAGCAATGCCTGATGGAGGAACTTTGAGCATAAGCATTATAGATAAAGAGGATAGAGTTAAAATAACAATTGCTGATACAGGTACTGGTATTGCAAAAGAGAATATGGATAAGTTGTTTACTCCTTTTTTTACTACTAAAGAAATTGGTAAAGGAACAGGTTTAGGTTTGCCACTTGTTTATGGTATTGTAAAAATGCATCAGGGTAAAATAGATATAATTACTAATAACGATATAGAAAAAGGCCCTACTGGCACATCATTTATTATTGATATACCAAGAAATTAAAATGAAAAAAATACAAAAAAAATAACGTTATGAAGGATAAAATAAATAAAACAATTCTAATCGTAGATGACGATGTAGATTATGCTGCACAGTTAAAAATTCAAATTGAAAGTTTTGGTTTTAATACCATTGTTGCAGGTGGTCAAAAAGAAGCTGAAGAGTTAATCGAAAATACTAAACCTGATCTTGCCATCTTTGATTTAATGATGGAGAATAAAGATAGTGGTTTTATTCTTAGTTATAGAATGAAGAAAAAATATCCAGATGTACCTATTATTTTAGCTACAGCTGTAACTGTTGAAACTGGAATGGTTTTTTCTTTAGACTCTGAAGATGAAAAGAAATGGATCAAAGCAGATTTATATCTTGAAAAAGGTATTAGACCAGATCAATTACATAGAGAAATTAATAAGCTTTTAAAAATATAGTTATGGAAACTTTAAAGATTTTGATTGTTGATGACGAACCAGGAATTCGAAGCGGGATTATAAGAATTCTCAAGAATTTTACTGTTAGTTATCCATTTTTGGAAGATGATTTTGATTTTATATTAATCGAAGCTGATACAGGAGAGAAATCTATAGAAATAGTTGATAATAGTAATGTAGATATAATTTTACTAGATAATAAACTACCAGGGATTGATGGGATTGATGTTTTAGAGTATATAAGTGAAAAGCAGTATGATGCTTTAGTCATGATGATTACAAGCTATGCTTCACTAGATCTTGCCGTGAAAGCAACAAATAATGGTGCATACAATTTTGTTCCTAAACCATTTACTCCACAAGAATTAAAATCTGCAATAGAAGATATAACAAAACGTTTGTATCTAAAGAGAATGACTCATAAGATGAAAAAAGAAGGAAAAGAAATCAGATTTCAATTTCTTTCAGTTCTTTCTCATGAGTTAAAATCTCCCATAAATGCAATTGAAGGATATTTAAAGATAATGCAAGATAAACAAGTGGGCGATTCTATTGATGATTATAAAGTTATGATTGATAGATCTATCGAAAGAATTAA
>CAZUQY010000434.1:0-2929 GCA_964622935.1 uncultured Bacteroidales bacterium
TGATAAGGTAATTTCTATTCCTATTCCACACTCCACATAGCCGCAACCGTTAGCACCAATTCAAAAAAAAAACATTCCATCTATAATGAGTGTAGAAATACTAAAAAATATTCCTGTTTCTGGAGAAGCTGAAGAAAAACATTTTGGAGAACATTCTTCTAAATCTACTTTATGGGTAGAATTCATTGATAACGAATCTCAGAAGTGGTTCGGTTGTTTTCCTTGCCATTATCCTAAAATGCTAAATAAAGTACTTGTCGATTCAGAAAACGAAACAGCTTTTGTTTTTTCAGGAGGAATTGGTTATTTAATCAACATCAATAAAAAAACACTTTTAACAGAAACAGATTCTCCCCCATTAGTTGAAAGTGCAATTATTACAAGTAATCCTCAATATTATTTAGTTGGAACTTTTTCAAGCTTTCTCATTTTTGATCAAAAAGAACTAATAAAAGAGGTTCTACCATATATGTTTGTCGATGGAATTTATCTAAAAAGTCAAATTGGAAAAAAAGCAATTGGAAATTTGGATTCTGCAGACAATCAATATGAGAAGAAATTAGATTTCGAGCTTGATTTAAACACTTTCGAATTAACAATAGATGGAAAATTAGAACGAACAATTTAAACGTGTCGACAAAATGAACAGGTGCTAACAACACCTATATGTAATGTGGAAATTCACCTGTAAACGTTCGAGCGGAACGCTTCCGAACACCGCCAAATTTTTTGATTTGGCTTTAACTACAAAATTTAAAAACAAAACCAAAAAATTTGGCTTCGTGGGAACTTTGATAAGATAATTACTATTCCTTTTCCACACTCCACATAGCCGCAACCGTTACCAACAAGCCTAAGCCTCACGAATAAACTTCTATTTACAGCACACAGTTGAGTATTAAAAGTTGAAAAACTTACTCTTTAAATAAAGTAACTATACAAGAGAATTGCGGAATTAGAGAAACAAAACGAATCTTACTGTCATGAAAAAAATA
The DNA here is from genome assembly GCA_964622935.1 of uncultured Bacteroidales bacterium. Taxonomy (GTDB): domain Bacteria; phylum Bacteroidota; class Bacteroidia; order Bacteroidales; family ML635J-15; genus Bact-19. The sequence goes on from CAZUQY010000434.1 coordinate 996, forward strand.
ATATTTATAACACTGTTTATAGCATTGGGTTACCAATTTATTCTTGCCCAAGAAACGCAATCTTTTAAGAGATTTAATTATGGAGTTGAAGTGTCTTTGATAGCATACCCATTGAATGTCTTTGAAAAAAACTCATTTATTTATGGTATTCATCCTAGTGTGTATTATAATTTGAACGAACACTTCTTTTTACAATCCGGGCTTGGTCTGGAAAATTGCAAATATGAAAATTTAGAAGAATATGAATTAAACGGAAATTTAGAAAGCCTATATTATATTAGAAAATATATCCGAATAAGTATCCCTGTAATAATTGGTTATAGACATGGTTTTAAAAAATCTCATTTTATGTTAAATTCAAAATTAGGGGCTATATATAATTCTAATTTGACTTATTATGATTTTGTGAATTCATCTAACCCTATGGTTTTAAGTCAAGAGACTTATTATCATCATCCTAATATTCTTAGATTATTATCGTTTGCACGTTTCTCATTGCTCTATTCGATTGGCTTGGAGCGTAAGATTAATAATAAGCATGTTGTCGGTTTTTCATTATACTTTTTATTATTGCATCAAAATCAGATAATTCGGCATTTATGGCAATCCAATTGGAGTAGCAGGTATCAAACAGGTATTAGACTTAATTATAAGTTTAATTGATTATGAAGAAAATTGCATTTGCTAGTTGAATCTAACAATTCTAATATATACAACAAAGGCCAGTTGGTAACAACACCTATGTGTAATGTGGAAATTCACCTGTAAACGTTCGTGCGGAACGCATCCGAAAACCGCCAAATTTTTACATTTGGCTTTTGTGACAAAAATTAAAAACAAAATCTAAAAATTTGGCTTCGTGGGAACTCTGATAAGGAAATTTCTATTCCTATTCCACACTCCACATAGCCGCAACCGTTAGGCACAATTTTAACGCACATCTCGCAAAAATTTTAAACCTCTATAAAACAAAGTCTTAGCTTTAACGTTAGTTAAAATAGAATATGAGAGTAGCACAAATAATTTGTATATTGACTATATCTAGTTTCAGTTTTGGACAAAAAGTTGAATTTGTTGAAACAGAAAATGAAAGCTATTTTAAAACTTTTAAAGATTCAATTGATTTTAATCACAAATACTCAGATGGTAGGTATAAATGTTACGAGTCTGATACAATAGATCTTCCAACACATATTTTTTATATCAAAAATGGCAAAGTTGATGGATCTTACTTGAAATTAAGACCTAATGGATATGAAATCGGCACGTATTATCAAGATAGTTTATGGACTTTTTTAACTTCTCCCGAAGATACGACTTTTAAAATTGGTAATTGGCAATCTCACATATATTCATACGGCAACATAGTTAGTAATACATATAAAATGCCATACGATTTAAATGATAAATTCATTGAAATATGGCACTTTGAAACAGGTCAAGTTGCTAGAGAGGCAATTTACAAAAAAGGATTTGGTTTAGAAAAAGAGACATTATGGGAATGGCAAACAAATAGAATTATAAAACAGCGAGTTGTAACTGGAACACCGGAGAATCTGTACTCAATCACTTATAAAAATGATTCAATATCAAATGTCTCAATTAGCCAAAATGGTTATATAGTTAATCTGAATTTTGATTATCCTTTATGCTTTACAGAACCTCCTTGCTTTAATATTCAAATCTATTCTGATAGTTTCTTAGAAGACAAGGCAATAACCACATTAACTTATAACGGCTCACACAATTTAACAGATTTCAGAAATGTTAAACGACAGGTTTCCGTATCAGAAAATTCTGATGGTCAAATTGTTATTTCTTATAGAAAAAAAAATGGTAAGATAAAATACAAGAAAGTGAAGATTAAATAAAAACAGTGCCTAACAACACCTATATGTAATGCGAAAAGCGGCTGTAACCGTTCGTGAGTCACG
>CAZUQY010000435.1:0-2928 GCA_964622935.1 uncultured Bacteroidales bacterium
GTTATGAAATTTTTGCAAGAGGTGTTTTTTCGAAATTAAAAGAAATGGGATATTAAGTTCTCACAAAACCTTCTGGGGTAGAATTAAATTATTATCGCCATAGTCAACTTTTACTTCAGACATCCCATCATTAGTTTAATTGTCAAATCTTAAAATATTGATGTAAATAGCATAAGCCCAGCCATGTGCGTGATTAAAGTTGTTGGTAATAATATAGTTTTCACTAGTAAAATAGAAAGAAAATAAAAAAAACTGTCCAAAATTAATCTTGGACAGTTTTTTTTATTTAAAAGGCTTTTAAACTCTACCCGGATATACTTTCAATGCATGTTTTAATGTCTCAACAGCATTCTTTAAGTCTTCAATTTTTAAAACATATGCAATTCGGACTTCGTTTTTACCTAAACCAGGAGTGTTATAAAAACCTGTAGCTGGAGCCATCATTACTGTTTGCATATTGTATTCAAACTCTTCTAATATCCATTGCGAAAATTTATCTGAATTATCGATAGGTAGTTTTACTACGGTGTAGAATGCTCCTTTTGGATTTGGACAATATACACCTTCAATTTTATTTAATTCTGCAACCATAAAATCACGTCTTGCAATATATTCGGTGTAAACCTCGTCAAAGTATTCTTGAGGTGTTTCAATTGCAGCTTCAGCAGCAATTTGTCCAAATGAGGGCGGACAAAGTCTTGCTTGAGCAAATTTCATAGCTGTATTCATAACCTCTTTATTTCTAGAGATTATACAACCTACTCTTACTCCGCACATACTGTATCTTTTTGACACAGAATCAATCATAATAACATTTTGCTCTAAGCCTTTAAGGTTCATAGTTGATATATGAGAATTTCCATCATAGCAAAACTCTCTGTAAACTTCATCAGCAAATAAGTAAAGATCATGTTTCTTTACAATTTCTGATAGCATATTCATTTCTTCTTCAGAGTATAAATAACCAGTTGGGTTATTAGGATTGCATATAACAATTCCTTTCGTTTTTTCTGTGATAAGTTTTTCGAATTCTTCAATTGAAGGTAAAGCAAAATCACTCTCTATACTTGAAGTAATAGGCTTAATTACTACGCCTGTTTGAATTGCAAATCCATTATAGTTAGCATAAAATGGCTCAGGAATAATTACTTCATCACCTTCATTTAGAGTTGACATAAACGTTATTGTTATGGCTTCTGAGCCACCTGTTGTTACTATTATTTCATCAGAGTTAATGTCAATATCATGCTTTTTATAAGACTCAGCAAGTTTTTTACGGTATGAAACATTACCTGCTGAATGACTGTAGGCGATTACAGTTTCTTTTAAGTTTTTGATAGCATCCAAAGCGACCTCAGGAGTTTTGATGTCCGGTTGCCCGATATTAAGATGATAAACTTTTATACCGCGAGCTTTAGCTTCATCAGAATACGGAACTAATTTTCTGATTGGTGATGATGGCATTGCCATCCCTTTGTCTGAAATTTTTGGCATTTCTATTAGATTTTAATTATTCTGTTTTAGTTGTAGATTTTTCAATTCTCTTGTTTTCTGCTTTATGAATCGATTTGACACTTTTTACAGGCTTTTTTGTTTTTTGCTCTTCTGTATTTATCGATTTTGTATTATTATCACTTTCGTTTGGTAAAATTTCTCCTTTAATTTGTAATTGAATAGGATTTGGTTTGCCGTCAATATATACATATACGTTTTTTTGAAATTTACCAACACGTTTTGTGTCATAGGTTACAGAGATTGAAGCTTTTTTACGTTTTTTTATCTCTTCTCTCGGCCAATCTGTTCCTGTACATCCACACGATGCTCTTACATTTGTTAGGATAACAGGTGCCTTACTTACATTTTTAAACTCAAATTCTCCTTTGGCCTCTTCATTATATTTTAAAGTGCCAAAATCATAAGTAGTCGACTTGAAAACTATTGTGGATTGTTTTTGTGTTTTCTCGGGCTCTTTTTTTATTTCATTCTGACCAATTGCAAAACTCGAGATAACTAGTAGAGCAATAAATAATACAGTGTTCTTCATATTAATTAATTTGAGGTAAAATTATAAAAAATATAGATTTGTTAAGCAAGATTGAGACCTAAAATTATGTTTTATGTTTTATATTATATAATTTTCCTATTTTTACACTCCGAATGAAGAAAACAGTAATAATAATTGGAGCGGGTCCGGCAGGATTAACAACTGCATTAGAGTTGTTGCGAAAAACTTATATACTTCCTTTAGTTTTGGAAAAATCTGGAGATATTGGTGGAATTTCCAAAACTGTTAACTTTAAAGGCAATCGAATCGATATTGGCGGACACAGATTTTTTTCTAAGTCTGATGTCGTAATGAAATATTGGCAAGACTTGTTTGAAATTGCTGAATCTCCCGAAGGTATTGCGAAAAATGAAAAATGGAATCTCAAAGAGGATAATGTCTTTTTGCAAAGGGACAGATTATCAAGAATATACTATTTGCGTAATTTTTTTGATTATCCTGTTGCTCTAAATGGGAATACAATCAAAAATTTAGGTTTTTTAAGAATTGTAAAAATTGGAATAAGTTATTTGTGGTATAAAGTTTTTCCTGTTAGAAATGAAACAAGTTTGGAGCATTTCTTTATAAATCGGTTTGGAAAAGTGTTATATCTAACATTCTTTAAAGATTATACTGAAAAAGTTTGGGGCAAGTCATGCAGTGAACTATCAGCCGAATGGGGAGCACAAAGGATTAAAGGATTGTCGATTACGAAAGTAATTTCCCATTATTTAAAGTCTCTGTTCAAATCAAAAAGTAATGATATTGTAGTAGGAGAGCATAAAGATACATTAGAGAAAGTAATTACTGTAAAAGATATTACATGGACAGAGAATGTAAAAAAAGGTGAGAACCTTTCAGATATATATGTTAAGATAAGATAT
>CAZUQY010000436.1:0-2925 GCA_964622935.1 uncultured Bacteroidales bacterium
TCCATACTTCGTTAAGTTCACAATTTTTAGCTGTAATCGATGCCGGTCCATATTCTGATTTTTTCTGCAATATAACGAATCCGTATGTCGCTTTATTGATTTTACAGCCGTTAATTTCTGCATGTGATAGATCTTTTGATGCAACACCAATATTTACATTTGAAATTGTAACGTTAAATATTTTTATTTGTGTGTTTTCACCAACACTAATTCCCTTGTCTCCAGCACCATCAATAGTGCAATTTTTAATGGTCACTTCGCTGGTTGAAAAGTCAATAGCATCGTTTCCATTGTTTTTAAATATACAATCTTCTAAAGTTCCAGTGCAGAAATCGGAATCGTGAGAATCGCCAAATGTGTTCTCCATCAGGCAGTTGTTCACAAGAAAGTCACATCTTATTGTGTTTAGCATGTCTTCACAGTGATTGTTTGTGAAATTACAGTTATTAAATGCAACATCTGATTCGTAAAAATTCACTGCACCTGTAAGAGTCCAATTGTTATAATCGAGAGTATTAAGATTATCGAAATTTGTGTAATTAACAAACGATTTTTCATCAGCCTGTAATACCGTAAAACTATTTGCTGATTTATCTGATGAGAAAATGTTTATTGGATTTTCTTTTGTTCCCATCATTTGTACCGATGAATTTATAATAAATGCTGCATTGTTTGTGATGTCTATATTTGTTCCAGCTTCGAAAATAACTTTATATCCTGCCGGAGTATAAACATGATTCGGGAAAGAGATATCTCCTGTAAAATGTATTTCTCTAGTGTTTAAATTGGTGTACTGAGAAATGTCAGTAGAGTTTTCTGCCATATCAGTTCTTGGATTATAATTTTTAGGAGCTGACCAAGGAGCGATTTTTTGTTTGTAGATCGTATCAAAGATGGCAATTTTATAATATACATATTTACATTCTGCTTCTTTCGAATTAATATTTATTTCAGTAGAATATTTATTCGAATCATTTATATTTTGGATGTTATAAGATGAGTTTTGAGTTATTTTCTCTTTATTACCAAATCCTATAATTTTTAAGTTATATGAGTGAAAAACCATTATTCCAACTCTTGTTGCAGAGTTTTTATAATATTTTACATAATCATTTGCAAATGTTTTTGTGTCATCTGTGTTTTCACTTTCTTTAGTAATTCTACTTCTTTTCATAATGCTATCCTGATAGGATGCTCTGGACACATTATTTATGAAAGTATTTAATTGTTTCTCTATTTTATTTGTTTGAGTATAAAATTGTGATGTTTCAAATTTATAGTTTAAAAATTCATGTTTGATTTGCATTTCATATTTTTTAGCCTCAACTTGATGTTTTTGTAAATATGCATCTACCGTATTAGTTGAAGTGAAAATTTTAAGAGATTTGATGTACAGATTTATAAAAGAAGTATCAGTAATAAAATCTAAATAGAAACAAGAAACCATTGGAAGTTTTGCATCAAAATTTGGAGTAAAATTGCATGCAATATCAGGCAGCCCCCAAGTGTTAATCCCATAGGTTGCATAGCAGTCGTATCCGATAGGTTCTATTTTACAGGTAACGGGATTGTAATAGAATCTTATATTATGCCAAATCATACCATGATATCCTCCAAAGCTTGTTAATATTGCGAAATAATCTGCAAATTTTTTCAAATCAAAAACTTCTGAAGCTGCTAGATGACCATCTCTATATGATTGCAATAGATCTTGAGCAATTGTGAATTTTGCCAATAAGATAGGATCTTTTAAAATTCTATTTTGACCAAATGCCTGAATTTGAGCAGCACTATATGAAAACAAATCATTATTATGAAGGGCAATTGTTCGACGATTCCATAAATCATCTTCACTTAAAACAAGAATTGGGCCCTCTCGTCTCATATTGCTTTCAAGAATTTGTTTTTCAAAGTGCTCTTCATACGCGTATATTCCCATGGAACGATTATTAATCTTTACTGGAATAAAACCATATTTAGTTGCTAAAACATCATTGTCAAGCAGTATTTTATGAATAAACCATTCGTTAAGGAAAGAACGACTGAAAGGAGTATGGATTGAAAATGTACACATTCCATTCCAGGAATCATCCTTTAGTTTTATTCTAAAAGACCATTTATCTCCCTCAAGATGATCAAGCCAATCTCCTTTAAATCGAATTTCAGCTTGCATCATTTTTCCGTTTTGTACAATTATAGCATTAACATAGCTATCATCAGAAGTAATTAAAACCCCTTTTAAAAATGCTTCTTTCCTGATTTTCTTAAGCTTTTCAAATTCGTTATTTTCTATAAAAATATTTAATGATTTCTGGTCTTCAAATTCTGGATATACCATAAACTCTGTTTGTTCGACTTTTAAATCATCAAAATATGAAATGGTTTTTTTCGGATTCCAAATATATACTAGAAGATCATTTTCTGAATAATTTGGAGGTGTTCTCAGTTGAATCTCTAGTTTTTCCCACCCATTTTCGCTTGTGTCAATGGCAAATTTTTGGAATTTATAAATTTTAGTTTGTTCGCCAATATCTTCTTGAATAACAATACCAGCAGAACCTGATTTTCGATAGATTGTAATTTTGTATACTTCATCCGGTCCAACATTTTTGATTCTGATAAGGTTTGCAAATTCTGATTGTTCGATTTTTATGCTGTTGTTGCCCGAATGTGCATATTCAGTAGAGTTTTTGGCAGTAGTTATGATTTTATGAAAAATGCTATTTGTGCTGTATTCTAGATTGTTGCCATCTGCTGTGTATTCTTCAAAATCACAATAAATCAGAACCTGATCTTTATTGTTGAAGTACAGATACGTTTTAATAAGACCGAAAAGTAAAAATAACAATCCGAGGATTTTGATAACGAGAATAATATTTTGTTTTGTTTTTTTGATCAAAACTTTATTTTGAAAGAATTAACAAA